>CAZZLA010000091.1:0-5711 GCA_964655035.1 uncultured Candidatus Bathyarchaeia archaeon
AAACGTCACCGTCATCTTCGGCTGCGGCACTCATAGGGCTGTTAAACCCCAAGAAGCAAAACGGATACTTGGCGAGGAAATTCTAAACCGAGTAAAAACAGTCAGCCACAACTGCAAAGCAGAAGACCCTGTGCCCGTAGGCAAAACCAAGCACGGAACCGACGTTCGCGTTAACCCCGTTTTCGATGAGGCGGACGTCAGAGTGCTTGTAGGCGACGTAGGCTTCCACTACTACGCCGGCTACGGAGGCGGACGCAAAAGCGTCATGCCCGCCATCTCATGCAAAGACACCATCAGCCACAACCATGCCATGCTCCTAGACCCAAACGCACGAACTGGAGTCTTAGACGGCAACCCCGTGCACGAAGACATGACTGAAGCCGCAAAACTGGCGAAAGTGGACTTCATCTTAAACGTGGTAACCAACAGCAAAAACGAAATCGTGAAAGCCTTCGCCGGCGACCTGGAGCAGGCGTTTCTCGAAGCAACCAAGCTTGTGGACGAAATGTACCGCGTAACCGTGGACCGCAGAGCTGACATCGTGGTGGTCAGCCCCGGAGGCTACCCTGCAGACATAAACCTGTACCAGGCGTACAAAGCGCTGGACAACGCTCTAGAGGTGACCAAACGCGGAGGCGCCATAATCATGGTAGCTGAATGCGCTGAGGGACACGGAAACCAAGTGTTCTACGACTGGATGATGCGGCTGCAAGACCTGAAGAAAGTTGAACACGAGGTCAAGCGGCACTTCGAGCTGGGCGGACACAAAGCGTACTACCTGCTCAAAGCACTGAAAAGCCACCCCATCATCCTGGTCTCTTCGCTGCCTGACTACTACGCCAACGGCGTTTTCAAGTTAAAAACGGCTCGAGCGGTCAACGACGCGTTACGTGAAACGTTGAAGACCGCGGGATCACAAGCAAAAGTATGGACTATACCGCAGGGAAATTTCACTTTGCCCGAAGTAAAAACAACGGAACAAACATAGTCTAACCGGGCTCAGTCTCGCAAGTCAACCAAGCCTGATGGCGCATTAGGCGTAAGCTTTAAGTTTGATACTTAAAACTTCGTTTAAGAAGGCGAAAAGATGCAACAGACCTGCAAGCTTCGCAAATTTACTCCAGACGACCTGCAAAGCGTCATGCACATCAACCGTCTTTGTTTACCAGAGAACTATATGGACTTCTTCTTCATGGACCTGCAAAAACGGTTCCCCGAAACCTTCATAGTGGCGGAGGAAGACGGGAAAATCGTCGGTTATATAATGTGCCGCATCGAAGTTGGCTTGGCAAGCTTCGGTTTAGGCGGCTTAATAAGAAAGGGACACGTCGTTTCCATCGCGATTTTGCCGCAGGGCAGACGCAAAGGCGTGGCATACGCGTTGATGACGAGGGCGATGGAGGGCATGAGCCATTACAAGGCTAAACTCTGTTACTTGGAAGTCAGAGTCACGAACGACCCAGGCGTCTCACTTTACAAGAAATTGGGGTTCGAAGTAACTCGAACACTCCACGGCTACTACTCGGACGGCGAAGACGCCTACGTCATGACCAAACAACTATAATCAAAGTTTAGGCAGAAGCTCGAACAAAAAAGAGACGTGAAAAATTACTTTTTCAGTTTTTTCAACTCATCTTCCAACTGCTTAATCCGCTTCTTGAGCATCTCATTCTCATCTTCCAACGCCTTAATCTTCGCGGCATCCTGAGCTGCCTTCTGCTTTCTCTTCTCTTCATCAATTTTTTCTTCGTCAACCCATGGCGGTGTGCCGCTGCTGCCCCAACCCATAACGCTTCAACCTCTAAACCATAATTTTCATTCTAACATTTAAACATGCATCTAAATAGCTGCAAATGTTTTATTGGGAAAATCAATATAGACCCCTTCCAGTTATGCTTTATCCCAAAAGGAGCATGTACAAAAAATGACTATGAAAATAGCCGTTATCGGTCAGAGAAAGAAAATCGCACTTATAACCCACGACCACAAGAAACCAGACTTACTCGAATGGGTCAGGTTCAACAAAGGAACACTGCTTCAACATGATCTTTTCGCTACGGGAACAACCGGCAAAGTCTTGGAACAGGAACTCGGCTCAAAAATCACCATTTTCGAAAGCGGCCCATTAGGCGGCGACCAGCAGATAGGTTCGCGCATGGCCGAAGGCTGTATAGACTTTCTCATTTTCTTCTGGGACCCGCTGGAGTCTCTGTCGCATGACCCAGACGTGAAGGCGCTACTGCGTATGGCCACAGTGTGGAACATCCCACTCGCCTGCAACCGCGCTTCCGCCGACTTCTTAATATCCTCACCGCTGATGTGCCAAGAATACACGCGAACCCTGCCTAACTACGAGAGCTACAGGCAACGGCTCACAAACCTGTGAAATCACGATATTCATAGGGGAGGGGTACTCCGCAGAGCACAATAGGCAACTTGTTAAAGCTGCAAACCGCTGTTAGCTTCTGCTCTTTCGCTCATAAAGTTTATCGCCTGCAGAATCGTTCTTGCGAAACCCAGAAGGCTAAGCAGCACCGCTACCGTGTAAAACAGGGTGAGATTCACGGTTAAGCTAAAGTTTTCGTAGCTTGTGTTGAACATGCCATCTCCCATCGAAAGCAGCAAGTAAGCCATGAAGAACAGGGCTCTCGCGGTGCTGAAGAAGTACTGGAAAACCGTTTTCGCCGTGAGGTCACCTAGAATCATAAGCATAATGTAGACTATGACGAACACTTCAATAGATTCCATTAAGCCAGGAATTAACTCGAAAAGCGGCGCCAACATCGGCACGAGCAAGAAGTAAATCAGGTAAACAAGTATGGCTTTCACAGTAGCTTTTGCCACTCGGAACGAAATGTCCTTGACTAGGTTTTTGCTCTTTTTTTGCTGTTCAGCCATACGGAATCACCAAAGGGCCATACTCCAAAAGTCCAGTGTTAAAGTAAACTTCAAAGTGCCCGGTTCGAGCTGTTGACAAAGACGCCGTTTCCAGCGGAACATTGAACGCCACGCTTCCATCGTATGACGAGCCTTGCGGAACATCAACTAAGGTTTGGGTTTCATCCAAAAGCGAGCCTGCGCCGTCGTAAAGCTCTATTCTGATGTTGCCGATAAGGTCGAAGTAGGCGTGGTTTTCAAAACTCATCGGAACAGTCACTTCGTCATGCGTGGAACTAGACCGCCCATACGATGGCGCGCCGAGAGCGAAATTGTAGAACGGTGCGCCCCACGGAAACGTAAAATTCGTTGAAATCTCAACGGGAAGCAACTCCGCAAAGTTCAGTCCAGCCGTAACAGAAACGTTAAGGTTGTTATCATTGAACAAATAATGCTCGCCATTTTCAAACAGGCTGGCGGTGCTTAACGTGACGTTGTGCACGATCGTTGTGTTTTCCCCGTGCGGTATGACTGGAATGTACGTGTTGGCTCTCGAAATTTCCTCGCCTTCCTCGTCTGAGAACACGGTTGAAAGATGGAACTCCTTGAGGCTGTAGTATCCTCGGTTATCAACGTACAACGGTAACGAAAAGGTAAGCTGCCCATCTGGGGCTGGTGTGAACTGGGGTTCGCCGAAGTCAAAATTCAAATCTTTAACGGAGAACGCGGCTAAAACCATAAAAGCCATTAGTAGCACCCAGAAAATGGATGTAGCTATACCTAACGCTCGAATCGGCACGTTCATTGCAGTTCCTTCTTTAAAGACGGTTAAAAGCGGCTTTCACGATGAGCGCTTGGCTTCCGGCGACGTTGGTTGCTGCTCCATCTCTTCCAGCGGAATGACAATCAGTTCTGGTTCTGAGGGCTTAGTTTTCTGAGGCTTTGCTTTTCCCTTTTGAGGCTGAGCGTTTGGTTCTTGTTGGGGCGCTTGAGGTGCCTGGGTTGCGTCTGTTTCAGCTTTGGGCGCGTGGGTCATTATTGTTACGCCTCGGATGGTTATTAGGGAGCTTACCCAGCCCATGACGCCTAGGTACATTATGTGTATGGCTGCCGCGATTAGCGGTCCTAAGGCTTCTCCGAAGGTCTGTACGAGGTCTTGGGTTGAGATTGGTGACAGGTCTGCTGTGAGTAATCCGTAGGCGCTGAAGAAGGTGAACATTAGGAGGGCTACGCCTATGCTTAATACTGTGATTCCGGAAACGGCGATTTTGTCTCTGAAGTTTTTGAACATGTTTGTGCTTTACTCCTCTGTATTGAATATCACGATTTAATATTAAATCTTCTGAAACACTAAACAAAATCCACGCTAACTATCAAAACTAAAACATAAATTCACTTTAACCCACCTCTCCATGTACAAAACACTCCCCTGTTTCGCGTGTTTTAAATACAGCTTTCTGCAACTGAATTTCAAGGTTAACTACATGTCAGAAGACGAAAATGTTGAAAGCCAAGAACAAGAGGAAAGCACACTGGAACCCAAAAAGAAGTACACGTTCATAGAAGACATTCCAGGAGTCGGACCAGCCACATCCCAAAAACTACGCGACATCGGCTACCACACAGTCGAGTCGCTCGCCATGGCTACCGCCCGCGAACTGGAACCAATCGGTGTCGGCGAAAAAAAGGCTTTCTCAATAATCGAAGCAGCCCGTTCAGCAATTGGCATTAACTTTGTGCGCGCTGATGAACTTCTCAAGATGCGCCAAAACGTCCTGCGGCTAACCACAGGCAGCCAAGCATTAGACAAGATTGTTGACGGCGGTTTAGAAACACAGACAATCACCGAATTCTACGGTGAATACGGCAGCGGAAAGAGTCAGATCTGCCACCAGTTATGCGTGAACGTTCAGCTGCCTCCAGAACGCGGCGGTCTGGACGGCGGCGCCTTGTACGTGGACACGGAAAACACTTTCAGGCTTGAGCGGATTGTGCAGATGTCTAAGCATTTAGGTCTTGAGCCTGAAGAGGTGGTTAAGAAAATCATATACGCCGAAGCGTACACTTCGGACCATCAGATGTTTCTTTTGGAAAACGCAGATGAGATAATAAAAGAGAATAACATTAAACTGATAATCGTGGATTCTTTAACTGCCCATTTCAGAAGCGAATACATCGGACGAGAGATGTTGGCGCCTAGACAACAGAAATTGAACAAACACATGCACAAGCTCATCGGTTTAGCCCGCGCATTCAACACAGTGGCAGTCGTAACCAACCAAGTAATGGCTAAGCCAGACGTTTTCTTCGGCGACGCCGTTCACCCCATCGGTGGCCACATCGTCGGGCATACAAGTCACACGCGCATCTACCTGCGGAGGGCTTCGCGTGGTCCAGTGCGCATTGCGAGGCTGGTGTCAAGCCCGTATCTGCCCGAAGGCGAGGAAATATTTAAAGTAACAGAGAACGGTATAGAAGATGTCTCCGAAGAGGAGAAAACAAGCAAGCATCGTGGTCGTTAAAAATGCCCATCTCTCAAGCCTTAGTCACACGATACTTCCAGCTTATCGTTAAACGGCAGTTCACAGAAGCAGCGAGGGAGTTGGAGCGGCTTAAGCAGAAAATGCAGAAAACGGAGTGGAACAGGGGCTACTTCCGCGCCCTGTATGGCATGTATCTTTCGCGCAAAAGCAACGGCGACGTGTACGCGTTCTTTTCAAAACTGGACTTAACCGATAAAGAAGCCCTGCACGGGTATCGACGAGAGTTTCTGGATCACATGCGCAATGGGCTTCACGGAGATTTTGACCGCGGATACTTCTCAGCCTGGGCTG
>CAZZLA010000092.1:0-5693 GCA_964655035.1 uncultured Candidatus Bathyarchaeia archaeon
AAAGCAACATCTGAATATATTAGCTTGTTAAATCAGGCGGTTTCAAGAGAAATCAAAGTTTCAATCCAATATATGCTACAACACACAAAAATGGAAAAGTTAATTCGAAAAGTGATTCCTGAGAACATGCTCCTCGACAAAACCACTTACGAAGCAGTTGGAAAGTTCCTGAAGGAAATCGCCATCGAAGAGATGAAGCACGCTGCCGACATAATGGAACGCATTTACTATCTTGGCGGATCAGCGACCACAAAAGCAGATAAGCCAGTCGTGGGAAACAGCTTAAGCGAATTCGCAAAACTCGGCGTTGAAGCTGAAGAAGAAGCACTTGCGCTATACCGCAAGATTATCAAGGCTTCAAGAGAAATCGGAGACCGAACAACACGCCAACTGTTTCAGAAAATCTACTTAGCCGAAGAGCAGCACCTTTTTAAGTTCCAAGAGTACATGAACATCAAAGACGAGACAGAAGGGCCAGAAACAACGCCGTTATCGGAATGGCGCAAGATTTTCACAGATGACTATTACACCTTGCTGAACAGGGCTGTAGCAGCAGAAATTTCAGCGATAATACAGTACACGAATCAACACGAGAAAGCCAGCTTGCTAGCCTTACGCAAAAAAGTTTCAGCGCTAGAAGTTGTCACTGAAAACAACAAACCCAAAGTCGTCAGTGACCTGCTGAAAACGATTTTCCTTGTGGAAATGGAGCACTTGGAGAAGATCACCGAAAGAATATACCTACTTGAAGGCGAATGCACCGTCATTCCCGAGCCAATTCCACAGGTCGGCGAAACCGCAGAGGACTTCCTGAAACTAGACCACGAAGCTGAAAACTACGCCATAACGCTTTACCGGCAGATCATAGCTGAAGCGTTAAAGCGCGGAGACATCACGACACGACGAATGTTTGAAGACATAGTGATGCAGGAAGAAGAACACTACTGGACCTTCGATGACTATCTGAAATAACATCCTTCCCTCTTTTGTCACCTAGCCTAATTTTTTTTAGCAACGTTATCGTTTGCCGTTTCTGGATTTAACATTAAAAGTTAAGCGCCACTCTAAATCTCCAATATAGAGTTTCCTTTCATAAAGTTATAATTTAATATAATCGTTTGTAGGTTTGATGAAAATTGAGCGAACAAAAAGATCTTGAAAAACTGCAAGCGAAACGAGCGGAGCTTGAAGCAGAATCGCGTTCTCTGAAAGAAGAACAGAAGAAACTGGAATACAGCGTGAAGGTTCTTCAGGAACAAGTTGTAATTGAAGAACTCAGTGACAACAACAAGAGTGCCAAAGACGCGATATCGCAGTTGGAAGCTAAACTTAACGATCTGGAAAAAAGAATGAAACATCCGTCACAAGCGCCACCGGAAAACCCTGCGCCGCCACCACCTCCAAAGGAAACTATGACCGAAGTTGAAGTTGCTGCACCTCCTGAAAAGAAAGAAGCACCACCTGAGCCTGCTGAATTAACGCTTGAAGACTCCGAAGACAGCGGTGTTACCGTTACAGCCATAGACGACGAAGCCCTAGTTGAAACTCAAGAAGCACAGAGCGACAAGAACCAGGAAAAGAAGAAGCATAGATTTTTCTAAACACCCCCTTTAACCGGCGTTTCTAGACCTTCAAAAACCCAATCAGACTTCGTTTTCCAAAATCATAGTTTGGCAAAGGTAACACTCTCGAAATCTTTTAAACGCAACTGAACGTGGCACTGTAAGCCCTTTTCCTTTTTCAAACGGTTAGAAACAGAATACAGTGTTTTACTAATTTTCTAGTTCTAGCGTGGTTTCAAGCACCATTGGCACTAGGGTCACCTTATCTTCTTCCTGAGGTGAAGAAGCAGGTTCAGATTTTCCAGATTTCTTTGACGGTCAATCCAGTACAGGCTCCAACCGAAAATCCACAGAATCACCACAACAGGAAGCAGCAGCACTATAATTGCTCTGTTGCGTTTCTTTTCACTTTTCGAGACTTTCAATGGTGCATCTGAACTACGTTAAATTAGTATGTTTTAAAAGGCGCGCGCTACTCCCCTCTCCTATAAATAGTGACTACATATAGAAATTGGAAAGCGTAACGGTTTTTGGTTTCGTGGTAACATGTCATTTGCGGGTTCAAGAGTCCGATTTAACTTTGCAAGGTCTGGGCTAAGAAGGAAGTCGGGTTTTGTTACTGGAGCTTTTCGCTTATGGGCATGTTTTAGTTTTCGCTTTTCTTTTCGCCTGCGGGTGCGGATGGAAATTCTTTTAGTTTTTCAGCCATATCCTTTAGTTTCTTGTTCACTCGGTAATTCACGGTTCCTTCCTCGAAGGTGCCGTCTTGGCGTTTTTTGCCTGCGTTCGTTCCTGTGAGAACTTCGATGCCTTCGTCGATGTTGTTTGCAGAGTAAATGTGGAATTTTCCCGCCTTAACTGTGTCTACTATTTCTTCTTTCAGCATCAGGTTTTGCACGTTACTTTCAGGTATCATTACGCCCTGTTGACCTGTGAGACCACCAAGTCCTCGGTTGTTTCGCAGCGTATAAACTTGGCTTCAAAACTTTTTCTGAGACTCTCAGGAGGTAATTCATTCACCAAAATTTACCCAATCTCCTTAAAAGTGTACTTAGCGCGTCAGTTTTATAGTATTCGGTTCACGGAAAGCTTGAATAAACCGTTGTATGACTTCTCTGTTTCTGACTTCAGGATGGAACAGCACGCCGTAGATGTCCTTCTGCTTATGTTTTATCGCCTGAACACACTTTGCTGATTCAGCCAACATGTCAAACTGGTTGGAAGGCTCGAGTGCATAATTATGCAGCGTGTACGCTTTGAATGCTGAAGAAAACAAAGGGTTCGCCTTCAACGTGATTATTTCGGTCATTCCTATTTCACGGCACTTCACCAAGCGCCCGCCAAAAACTAAACCAATAGTTTGCATTCCAGCGCATATGCCCAAAACTGGTTTGCCACAATCTTTCAGCCATGTAAAACGTTCGGTCTGGTCCAGAGTCACGGTGTTCTTCAATGCGCTGCCTGAAAGTATGATCTTATCGTAGTCGTTCAGGGTCTTTTCGTTTACCTCGAGATAATGTTTAACGACGCATTTTTCCAGTTCTTCAGCGATGGCTACGATGGACAAGACAAACTCGTAACGCCCAAAAAGGTTCTTTAAAGAATTCATGTCAACAACAAGAATCATTTTTCCGTCAACCGCACCTGTTTAATCCTGAAAACGCCAGAGTTGCCTTTCGCTTCCACTTCACAGTCCAAAACTTCGATTTTCTTTTTGAACAAAGGAGCATCCAAGACTGTGGTTTCTATTTCGCCGCCTTCGCCTGAAGGACTTAAGCCGTACTGTTTGCTGAGAGCTGCCAGCTTCGCTATCATGTTTGGGTCTATTTGTTTTCCAAGCCAAGTTTCGTCAAGGGGATAGGCAAAAACGCCAGAAATTATCGCGTTGAAGCCTTCCGCCACGATTTCGTCCAGAAGTGCTTTCTGGTTTTTCTTCCAAAGCGGGTTAAAACACCAGACGCCTAAGCTGTTGCATATGCGTTGGATTCGCGCAGCTTGATAAACAGACTCCACCGCGCCAGTCACAACACCATCTATTTCAAAGTCCTTGACTGCCTGCGCTATTGCCTCTTCCAAGTCCTTAAGCTCCTCTTCAGGTTCACCCGCCGTTATTTTCTTTATCAACGGCAAACCCAACGCTTCCGCCTGCAACGCTGTCACATCTATGTTTGGCGTATGGAACATGTAGCTTTCTTTGTTTTCAGAAACAATCGTGATTAGGCAAACGACTTCCTCTTTTTCTGCGGCTTTGTGTAGTGCAAGTGTTGAGTCTTTGCCGCCTGAAAACAGAACCCCGAGTCTCATCGTTTACCCTTTAGACAGAAGCCTGCTTATATAGGATGTGACCTGTCGATTCCGCAACGCTTAGTTATGCAGCCAATCCGATAACTGCACTTCGTTTGTGTTTCCAGTTTTTTTAAGTGTCACTATTCCCCTTTCAGCTAGCCGTGTGAGTATCCTATGCGCTTTAAGCCTGCTAGCGCGCTGTCTCACGGCGAAGGCTACTGAATGCGAAGCGTCAAAGGCTGCACCGGTCAGGTGTGGTACCACAACTGGCACGGAACCTTCATACAAGAACTAGAGCTTAGCTAACACAAAGCAGGGGAGACACTTCTCCCGCACACCTGTTTTTTATCAACAAGCACGTAACAGGGCTAGACTTTGACGTTGCAGATATTGTCGATTCCCTTAAGGGCGTCTATAATTTTCTGGGGCACCTTCTTGTGCAGCACGTAGACGGAGATGGCGTAGCCGCTTTTTCCAATCTGCCTCGAGTAGTTTGCCCGAATGTTTATGTCGTTATCAGCTAATACCTTGTCGATGTTGGCGAACACGCCCGGAACGTCTCGATGATGAATGAACAGGGTGTAGACGGGTCTTTCCTCAAGCTCGATGCTTTCGCCGGCGTTAACTGCACTTGTGAAGTCTCCACCGAAAAGGTATCTGGCAACCACCCTGGAGATTTCCGTTGAAGTTTCCCTTTGAGCTTCTATGGTGGACGCGCCTAAATGCGAACTGAAGATGACGTTGTCAAGTTCCCTCAGTTTGCTTTTGAACTCAGCCCCTTCGCCTTTGGGCTCTTCGGTGTAAACGTCCATTGCGGCGCCAGCTATTTTGCCTTCTTTCAATGCCTTGTACAGCGCCTCGTCGTCAACGTTGTGGCCTCGTGAAGTGTTGATTAGGAACGCGGTGGGCTTCATCAAAGAAAGCTCTTTCTCGCCTACGATCATAGCTTTCCCGCCTGTATGGATACTTATGTAATCCGCTTTTGAAAGAACCTCTTCTTTAGACAAATACTTCACGGTTGACTCCGCACACGGGCATATGTCGTACCCGATGACTTCCATGTCAAAGCCGCGACGGGCTATTTCAGCCACTCTTTGCCCTATTTTCCCGCAGCCTAAAATTCCCAGTGTCTTGTAGGAAAGCTCGGTTCCTTTGAACTCTGATTTCTTCCATTTACCGCTTTTCAGTGAATAATGCGCTTGCGGAATGCTTCGTGAAACGTTCAACATTAGGCAAATGGTCAATTCGGCAACAGCGTTAGTGTTTCCAAAAGGCGCGCACTTCACGATAACGCCGTTTTCGGAGGCGGCAACCACGTCAATGTTGTCGTAACCGACCCCTGCCCTGCCCACGATCTTCAAGTTTCCCCGTGCGCCTGCCTCAAGAACCTGTCGGGTTACTTTTGTGCTACTTCTCACGATTAACGCGTCAAATTGGCCTATGTCCTCGATAAGCGAGGGCGAATCCCTTTTTCGCGTGTCTGTTTCTATGCCTAAGGCTTCAAAAACCTTTATTCCTTCTTTCTCCACGTTATCGTTTAGTAATACCTTCACTTTTGCTAAACTCCTTCGGATTTATGTAAATTTTATGTGCTGAATTATAAATCCTCAGCAGCATTATTCTTAAGCTCTTTTAATGTAGTTCAAAGTTTCTTCTACGCTTTGGAAGCCGTACTTCACCTGTTTGAACTCTTTTTTCAAGGCGATGACTTCTTCTTTCACTTCGACAGGTGTGCGTTTACCTTTCATCACGCTGAGCATAAGGTCGCATAAGTGCTTGATGTCACTTTCCCTGAAGCCGTGTCTGGTTACATCTTGGAATCCTATTCTTAAGCCTGAGGGGTTG
>CAZZLA010000093.1:0-5646 GCA_964655035.1 uncultured Candidatus Bathyarchaeia archaeon
CTCCACATACTATCACTATGATACTAGCACCTATGATTGCTAGTTGTACTCTTTGCTGGGATTCTTGGCTGAGTATAGCCTTTGGTATCGGCGTTGGTTCAGGTGAAGAGGTTACTTTCGGCGATGCTGATACGGAGGGAGTTGATGTTGGTGTTGGCATCGTCGTCGGGGCTATCGGCGTTGTCGGCGACGCGTTTGGGTCAGGGGTTGCATAGTGGTTTAATGCAGTCAAGAACGGATAGTAATTTACTATACCTAAGCCAGGGTCATTTTTAGAGTCGTATATTGATTGGCTGATTGCGTTAGTATCGGTCGTTCCCCACCAATTATATGCTGCGTCAATATCGCTTGACGCGTCTTGAGATAGCTGGATGTTGAAAGAGCTGTTGTAAATATTGTTGTAGATTATTGTCGGTGAATAAAGGGATAAAACTGAAATTGCCACGGTATTACTTACAATCGTGTTGTTTTGAATAGTTAACGACGTTTTTAACTCTTCAAAGTTAGGTCTGAAGATCTGAATACCTTCTTGGTTGTTAGTGATCAAGTTTCTCTGAATCAAAACGTGCCCGCCGCTTTCTTGGCTCCCACCAAACCAGATGCCCGCCGTGCCTTTGCCACTCGTTGTTTTAGCGCCAGAAATAACGTTGTCGCTGATGACCACGCTCTCTCCACCACTCTTTCCGTAGAATGAGATGAAACCGCCTGCAATGTCGTTGTCTGCGATCACAGGCGATCCTCCACTTATGCTGATTCTACTAGTGATAAAGCTGTTTGAAATCACAGGTGAGCCGTCTAAGATATTTATTCCACCATCCAAAAATGTGACATTAGCTATTCGTAGAGAATTTTCTATTTCCAAATAGGTTGAACGTATTATGGCGTTTTCTATTGTGGACCCTGAACCACTATTTTCGTTCCAATCGATGCTGGATTGCGAAAAAATGATAGAGGAATAGTCAGGTGACAAGTATTGCCCGCTAGCAGCACCGTTTATTTGAATGGGGTTGGTTATCGTACCTCTTGCGGTCATGACACCGTTCACCTGAATTGAACCGTCTTCTGCCGCAGACTTGATGTTTATGATGACGCCTGGCTTGATGATAAGGGCTCCGTCGACTCTTATGTAATGGTTGTTAAGGTATAACGTGGTGTCCGCTTCGATGGTCAAGGTTGCACCGCTGCTTACGAGGACATTGGCGGTGAGGTTGTAAGGGCTATTGGCTTTAATCCATGTAGCATCTAAAGCTATCGTGCCGCCAACGTTTGTGGAGGTTTGTGCCGCCCCAAAATGGCTATAGCCGACTAATGCGAACAAGCTAATCACTACGACCATCCAGAACGCGCTTAAGATTGATTTCTTTTTCATGGGAGACCCCAACATGCAGCACACTTAACTTTCCATTAACTCACAGGCAACTAATTGCTGAAACAGCTTTCAACAACTTTAAATCTTCAAAGGTGATCCACGTTATTCCTGCGCACTGTGTAATGGTTTAGAGCTGCTTTGTTCTGACTTCTTGAACTCTGTCTGATTGTATCTATAAAATGGTATGAATAATAACTATAGAACCGAATTATAGAATTAATAAGAATATCCCAAGGCATCAGAGAATTGCCCTGCGTTGTTTCACAAGGATCCTCTGGCAAAAACTTGCTATAAAGAGGCATCCAAACCGAAAAATTTTTCCGTTGTAAAGAAAGAAGCGAGAAAAGTATGTTTTCAGCTGTACACATGCTGATTCTCAACTCTATTTTGGCCCACTGGGTTTTTTGCAAAAACCTTTTTTCTCCTTTCAAATCTTTGCAAGAATTTACTATTAAGCCGATGTGGAGGCTGAACACAGCAACATAAGGTCCGCTTAGAAACTAAGACACATCGATTCTAAGAGCTCAAGCTGAACTGCCAGATATCATAAAAAAATATTCTTCTTGCTATTCAGCTTGTTCTGAATCTTCCGACTCAACTTGCTCGCATGCTACTGGCTCATAAGGAACTATTTTGACTGGTCCCTCTTCTTCCTGCGTTAGAGTATGAACCATGGCTGCCATTTCTGTGGTTCTTTCCTCATTCCAGTACTCATGTTCTCCATTTTTCTCGCCAAATCTAACTTTCAATCCGCTTTCAAGTTGGTCATAAGCACTTTGTGCTTCTTCTTTGCGAATAGTAATGATCCTGTATACTTGAAAGGCTATCGCAGCAATTATGTTAAGCCATGCCATGGCGAAAACTGTTCCAATTGCGTTCCAATACGGTATCGCCCATCCATAACTGAACTGAAGCCCGTACTTGTAGAGATCATTACTAACTATGTTATATACACTAAAAGCAGCAATCATTGAAATCAACGAAGCTGCAGCCATAGCCAGCAGAACCCAATTACCTATACCCTCTATGCGCATTTTAGTTCTGAAGAAAAGTTACTAAATAAAGTCCACTTAACCATTATGTCGTGAAAATATTTATTACAAAAACTGTTTTCTAATATCCCAAGCGAAGTGATTATATTTATGTGAAATAAACCTGTATTTTTGTTAAACATAGATACAACAGGTTGATTTTTAATATTTACAAGAACTTATCAAGATATAAATAATCGATTTACACGTTTAATTTTGAATTACACGAAAATGCAAGGCATGCCGGAACGGGAAACAAACGGAAAAAGTAGACGACGCTGTTCTAATCCTTCGTGCGGAAAGGCTTTTGACAAGCCCAAGATCATTCAGGTTTGCCCTTACTGCCTAACGGAGATACACGCCGATCAGAAGTTGGGATGTCAACACTGGTTTGGTTATTTGGGAGAACGAGAAGACGGGGAAGAAATACCCAAAGAATGTATTGAATGTGCAAGATCTATAGAGTGCATGCTTAAAAGAGAGGCTTATTCATCGCAAGCAGTAAACGAAATAAAGAAATGGTGGTTGTAAGGAAGCCAGAAATCTTGTTCATAATGACTAATTCCTTTCTTTTGGATTTCGATGAGTTCAGATGGTTCTGACAAGACGTTCAAAAAGGCTAAACCTTGTAGAAGTGCTCTCTCTTAGCAAACCACAAACAAAGGCTCTTTTTAAGTAACTCTTATTTCCAAGCTACTGCTAAGATTATAGTACCGATGAAACCAATTTATCCGGTCGTTATGCTTGTTTCTTTGCTCGTAATGATGCTGTTATTACGTATCGGTCTTCCTGTTGCCAACCTTGTGAGGAAGGAGCAGTCAGACCTGTTTGTGGGTATTGACGCTGCTTACGAAGACATGGATGAAGTCAAGCAACTTGTTGACGAGGTAAGTTCTTACACAAATCTTTTCGTTCTGGGCTGCACAGGGATAACTCACAACTTCACGAGACTTGATGAGATGTGTCAATACATCTACGATAGGGGCATGTATTTCATAATTTACAGGGAACGTACTGCTCCAGCAACAGAATGGCTTGACGAGGCAAAAGCGAAATGGGGTGATAAGTTTTTGGGATTTTACGCGTATGATGAGGCTGGCGGCTGGCAGCTTGACTTCTATCATCTCAGGCTGGTTGATGAGGCGGATAACTATACTGATGCAGCGGACCAGTTTGAAGGTGGAATGAATCGCATTTTGAATTGGTACACTCACACTTACACAAACTCCACAGAGTATCCTTTGTTCACATCCGATTATGCCCTTTACTGGTTCGACTACAAAGGTGGATACGACACCGTTTTCGCCGAGTTCGGTTGGAATTACAGCAGGCAGTTGAACGTTGCACTTTGCAGGGGCGCAGCTGCTATGCAGGGAAAAGATTGGGGGGCCATCATTACCTACACGTACACTGACCCACCTTACATTGAGTCGAGCCTGGAGCTCTTCAAGGACTTACTGTTAGCGTACGAAAACGGGGCGAAGTACATTGTGGTTTTTGACACTAACGAGAATTATACTCATGGAGTTTTGGAAAGGGAGCAACTGCAGGCTTTGAGAGTGTTTTGGCATTACGCACAGAATAATCCTAGAAGCAGCTTTCCGGTTAGTGACAGGGTTGCGTACGTTCTCCCAAAAGATTACGCGTACGGATTCCGAGGACCGAACGACAAGATTTGGGGTTTTTGGGAAGCCGACGCCTTTTCAAACCAGCTCTGCCAAAACTTGGGCAGACTAATCGAGAAATACGGGTCCAAACTGGACGTAATATACGATGAGGGATTAGAACATGGCAGCACCAGCGGGTACAGCAAGCTAATTTTTTGGAACGGAACAGTTGTTACATAAGCATTGAGCTATCACTTCAGCCTTTATTTAATAATCTAACTGAGAAATACGGCTAAACTGTTAATTGAAAGAAGTCGACCCAAATTATACCATGGGAATTTGACAAGTCAAATGGGCAGGAAAATAGACTAAAAATTTGCTTGTCACTTCGCGCGAAGTTGATTTATAGCCGCTAAGCATGGTTCTCATGTTTTCTAAAGATACAATAGGTAAGGCCAAAACCATAGTCTTTTCTGGTTTTTTCGCGTTTTTGCCTATAGCTAATTTCCAAAATTTTCTTGAGCCGCTCGAACCTTTCTTGATCGATTAAGCTTTCTTTGAGAAGCTTTGTTAGGCCATCGATTTCTTCGTTTAAATGATCTCGATGACTTGTTCTTTCTTTAATATACGACCGCCTTAGCTTTTCCAATTTTCTTTGCCGTTCATCAGTTTTTGTTACACCGCAGAAAAAATTTTTAAGCGAATTTTTCGATGGTTTGCTGCAAATAGCGCGATTTTTTCGGTCAAACAAAAGAAGCCCCCCTTCCTCCGTTCTTATGGAGAACGGTATCATGCTTTAAAAAGGGTGTTTCTAAATCAGAAATATGTCGTTTTGTTATTCGTGTCGTGTTCTCTGCTCGCCTTGGTTAGGTTCAACGATATCTGTCAATTCCTACATCGTCATATTTGGTTACTGCGGTGAGGTAATATCTGTAGTCGGAGAAACGGCATCAATACTTTACTACAAGCGTTTTCTTCTTCTACCGGTACAAGAACTCTCTAGTCAGAATTCTTTTAATCAAGCAATTGATAAGTTACGTTAATGATATTTCGACCTTGTAATCTTTGATATCGACTAATTACAGTGGGCTTGCCCGTAGCTTTAGCTAATGCACATGCTACAGCACTTGAAAAGGGACAACCCACTAATTCTATTATTTTAGAAAATTTCCCTTCTTCATACAGACCCACCTCGCTAAAAATCGCATCTTCAAAATAAACTTCAACTGAATTGTTTTGAGCTTTAATTCGAAAATATTTAACTAATTCTAGGTCTTCGGTAACGACTTTGCGGAGGTTTTGAATCAGAAAACCAAGGTCTACTTTTGTGAAGCTTTTCCGCATGCGTTTTTCCATGAGTTTTGTAAGACCATGTCCGGGTGGCAACAACAATTTGCCCCTCTCAACTCCGACATTCAGTCGGTCTTAAAGCAGCACTCTTTCAGATGACGGCAGCTTATCATTGATGTTTTTTGTCAGGAAAACAATGTTAGATTCGATATCGTTTAAGTATTTAGCTGGAAGATAAATAGCTCTTTGAACTACGCCTGTTTCCTTAAAAACTCGATCAATGCTGGAATAATTCGATATCGCTAGGGAAACCAACAACTCTTTCTTCACGTACTCTTGCGACGTTATA
>CAZZLA010000094.1:0-5635 GCA_964655035.1 uncultured Candidatus Bathyarchaeia archaeon
CCTGAATATAATCCCCTGCCTCGTTGCTGCTTCCAGGAGCGCACGCCAATTCGCGGTCAGGCAGTTCTATGCCGTACTTGTGGACAGCCCGCTCCATAACCCGCAGGTAATCAGAACACACCTGATGACCGAAGCCGCGGGAACCGCAGTGAATCATAACCATAACCTGCCCTTCATGCTCAATCCCGAAAACCTTGGCTCTTCGTGAATCGCAGATTTCGTCCACCTTTTGAATTTCTAGGAAGTGGTTTCCCGAACCCAAAGTGCCAATTTGCGTCAATCCCCTTTTCTTCGCGGTTGGTGAAACCTTGGTGGGATCAGCGTTTTTCATGCACCCGCCTTCTTCACAGTGCTCCGCATCATCTGACCAACCCAGCCCGCGATCAATAAGCCACTGCACACCCTCAACCACCAAGCGGTCCAAGTCTCCATGGGAGAGTGTGAAGTCTTTTCGGCGGCTCCCAAGACCAGAAGGCACATTCTCAAAGATGGTGCCTGCAAGCTGAGCAAGTTTCGGCCGCACATCTTTTTCTGAAAGGTTCGTGGTTAAAAGGCGCACGCCGCAGTTAATGTCGTAACCGACGCCGCCAGGGCTGATTACACCCTCTTCATAATCCGTTGCGGCTACGCCTCCTATGGGAAAACCGTAGCCCTCATGCCCGTCCGGCAAAGTCACAGCGTACTTGTAAATGCCCGGCAAATGCGCCACGTTGGTGCACTGCCAAAGGGTGCGGTCGGTCTGCATCTTCTCCAAGAGGCTTTCGTTGGCAAAAACCATGCCTGGAACCCGCATTCCCTTGTGTTTCGGGATGCGCCACATGTAATCATCTATTTTTTCAAGAGGAACCTTTTCTTGAGAGAATCGACTTTCGCCTCGGCTCATAAACCTCAACCTTCAAACAAAAAAACAAGGCTGAATATAAAACAGTTGTGAATAGCGCACGCTTTTGAAGTGTCCAGTGTAAAGGCGGGAAAAGTCACTTTCAGAAGCTCAGGGTGAGCCACACGAAAATTTAATTACATTCTTCCGTCTTCTTAGGGAAGGAATAATTAAAGGAGAAAAAGCCAAAGTGAACGCCATCATTTTCGGAGCCCCAGGTTCTGGAAAGGGCACGTACGCGTCAAGGCTTC
Source organism: uncultured Candidatus Bathyarchaeia archaeon (assembly GCA_964655035.1). Lineage (GTDB taxonomy): Archaea > Thermoproteota > Bathyarchaeia > Bathyarchaeales > Bathycorpusculaceae > SG8-32-3. The sequence continues at coordinate 1,132 of CAZZLA010000094.1, forward strand.
AATCAAGGCTTGGCGTATACGTAATTTCCATGGGCGATATTTTTCGAGAGATGCTGAAAGAAGATACTCCGTTGGGAAGGAAGGTTAAGGGTTACGTGAAAAAGGGACTGCTTGTCCCCGACGACATTGTGATAGATGTGCTAAAAAAGCGTTTAGCTAAAGTTCCGAAGGATAAAGGCTTCATTTTGGATGGGTATCCACGCACCACTGACCAAGCTAAAGTCCTAGAAGATATCGCTAAAATAGATGTTATCTTGTTGCAGATGGTTCCCGACTGGATCATAATCGAACGGCTGTCTTCGCGGAGAATATGCCGTATCTGCGGCACGGTCTACAACGCTCGTTTCTTAAAGCCTAAAGTGGAGGGCGTCTGCGACAAGTGCGAAGGACCACTGTACCAGCGTTCAGACGACAAGCCAGAGGTCATAAAGAAAAGAATCCAAGTTTACCAAGAACAAACTAGCCCAATCCTGCAGCATTTCAAGGAGAAAAACGTGCCGTTCGTTATTTCCAGCATCACAGCGCTGGAGACAAAGCCGGAAACCGTTGTAGAAAAGATGATGGCGGATTTAAAAAAGCTAAACTTGGCTTAGATGTCAAGAATAAACTCTAACGTAACCTTGTCTATGTCCTTGACGATTTCCATTCTGTGATAGGTAACCGCCTTCACGCCAACTTTTTGCGTGTGCTTTTCCGCGTTGAACTTTTCACCCCACACCGCCGCTTTGACTCTGAAACCTTCAGCGGTTTCATCTATGCTTGAGATTTCGAATTTTGAGTAAAGCATGTTCTGGATTTCAAATTTGACCAGTAAGGCTTCAAGCCAACTGTAAAGAAGCGCGTACTCGTCTTCAGCTTCAACCTCAACAGAATCCTCAATGTCAGGACTGACGTTTTCAGTGTCGGTCATGACTTCAAACATAGCAAGCGCGGCGTTTTCAAATGCCTCCTCCAGAGTCTTGCCGTGTGCCGCGATGTAGACGTCGGCGGTGTGCTCAAGAAACTCGAACTTCCCAGTTTTGTCCATGTTAAGCCCCATCAAAGATGAAGGGGAAACCCTAAAAACGATTTCGCATTTTTTGATAACTCGCAATTGAGGGGGCGTTTTAGAAGGTTTTTTGGATTTTCTGGATTGCCGCCGCTGTCAGTTTCACCGAGTTTTCCACGTCTTTCAAGCTGAGCATGCCGACTGGGCTGTGGATATAACGCGTTGCAATGGAGACGGTACCGCTTGGAACGCCTTGTCTGGTTAATGACATGCGTGCTGCATCCGTGGCGCCTGGCAAGCCCGTTTCAAGTTGACAAGTGATTTTGCTTTCTTCGGCTGCGTTTAGAAGTAAACGTAAGATTTTCGGGTTGGTAATTAATCCTGAGTCTGCGACTGTTAAAACTGGGCCTTTGCCCATTTTCAAGCTGGTATCAAACTCGCTTACGCCGGGAACGTCGCCTGCGATGGTCACGTCCAAGGCTATGCCGATGTCAGGGTCAACGCCGAAAGTGGCTGTTGCTGCGCCTCGTAGCCCTACTTCTTCTTGCACAGTGCCGACAGCGCAGATGGTGCATTCGGTGCTTTCCAGCTGCTTCAGTGTTTCAATCATTACTGTGCATCCTGCTCGGTCATCGAAGGCTTTGCCGGTTACCACGTCCTTGCCTATTTTGGCGTATTTTACATCGAAAGATATGGGATCTCCGATTTTCACGCCCATTTTGGCGGCTTCTTTATGGTTTTCTGCTCCAATGTCAATGAAGAGTTTGTCGTACGTTACGACTTTTTTGCGTTCTTCCTCTTTTTGTATGTGCGGAGGCTTAGAGCCTACTATGCCCTGCAGCACACCTTTTTGGGTGTGCACAATGACTGTTTGGGCTAGCAGAATGCGGTCGTCTATGCCGCCCATCTTTGCGAACTGCAAGAATCCTTCTTTGGTGACTGTTTTCACCATCAAGCCGACTTCGTCCATGTGAGCGGCAAGCATAATCTTCGGCTTGGATTTTTTGCCTTTTTTTATGGCTATGACGTTTTCAAGCCTATCCACCACAATCTCATCCGCGTACGGTTTCATCAACTTAATCAGTAGGTTTCGGGCTTCTTCTTCTCTGCCCGTTACGCCACAGGCGTTCGAAAGCTTTTCCAAATTCTCATTCAGCGACATCAACACGCCTTCTTTCAGGTTTATGTTAGAACACTGAGAAGTTGTTAACTATTTCGGTGATGATGTTGGCGTTTTCTCAGTTTGAGAAATGGCAATTCTTAAAAGTTTAGCGAGCATAATCAGTTAGGAGTGACCCAAATTGGCTCAGCCGCAAATCAAGAAAATCGGAATTTTCAAGTGTGGAAACATCGGGACATCCCCTCTCCTCGAGCTTCTTCTGGACGAGCTAGCAGACCGAAAAGACATCAAAGTCCGGACAGTGACAACCGGCTCAAAAATGGGTCCTGATGATGTTGAAGAAGCTATGCCAAAAATTTTTGAGTTTAACCCAGACCTTTTGATTGTGATATCCCCTAATACTTCGTTGCCTGGGCCAAGGAAATTTAGAGAGAAAATATCAAGCAGCGGCTTACCAGGCATTGTTATTTCAGACGCGCCTGGAAAAAGGGCGAAGGAAGAGATTGAACAACAAGGGTTAGGCTATATGATAATTACGGGTGACCCTTTGATTGGGGCAAGAAAGCAGTTTTTAGACCCTGTAGAAATGGCAATCTTCAACTCCAACATCAGCAAAGTGCTTGCCATCACAGGCGTCTACAGGATAGTGCACCAAGAGATTGACAACGTAATCTACGCGATTGAAAACGGGCAAAAGCCAGATTTGCCAAGGTTAATAGTGGACTTGAAAGTTGTTCGTGACCGATCCGAGTTTAGTAATCCTTACGCAAAAGCAAAAGCTATTGCTGCTTATGGTTTGGCTGAAAAAATTGCTGATATAAACGTTCAAGCATGCTTTATGGAGAAGGAGAGCGAAAAATATATTCCTATGGTCACGTGCGCCCATGAGATAGCTCAAACAGCGGCTAGGCTTGCTGAGGAAGCTCGTGAAATTGAAAAAGGTAATGACACGGTGATGAGGAAGCCGCATTCAAAGAGTGGTAAGTTGAAAATCAAAACTAAATTAATGCTTTCGCCAGTTTCTAATGAAGAATTCTATGATGAAAACGTTTCATAAACCCCTTTTTTGTATATACCTTATATATTTACATATAAGGTATTTCGACTAAGTATATATTTTCCTTTTGCTATTAAGGAGAATCAGGGAAAATTAAATGAAAACACTCGAAGTCAAACCATTAGAAAAAAAGAAACTAAACGTTTTAATCATGGAAAAAGAGTACAATGAACCCTTCAATACCGAAACAGCATCTTCCACCAATTCAAATCCGCTTAATGCTCTCCACAGACCATCAATAGGCTTCTACAAATTCCTAGAGAATGTGGTCGGGAAAGTCAACCTGGATTTTGCAACAGAAGAACTTGGCATGCGCTCTCAAAAAGACTTTTTCGCAGACAACATGTTGGCAGAGATATTCCGAAAGAGTAACATCCCATTCTACCCTGTTGACATAGACGAAAACGCGTTGACATATCTAAAAACCTCCATAGACAAAAAAATAGAGCAGCGAGACCAAGTGCTGAAGGCCTTAGACAACCTATCTAAGCAAAAGAATCAAGATTTCACCGAGAGAGATTACCTTGTTGCTTACGGACAGAGCATGCAGCTTGAAATCGAAGAACAGGAACATGAAATCAAATTTCCAATAAGAGAAAGCTGGATGGTTATGGGCATTCTGGATTACGCAAAAGAGGTAACGGGTAAAGACGAGATTACTTGTTTGCACATATGCAGCCCAGAGTATGTTGAAGGAATCAAAGAGTTATTAGAATCACTTAACGCCAATGTGGAGATCGCAAAGCTTTCGAAAAAAGTCATATCGGCTAACGCGGAAATGCCATCTTCTCATGAGCTAGAAGATTGGCTGCAATCCATGCAAATCCAAGTAAAACCCGTTATTGGAAAAGCTTCTGAGGATTCACCATATCTGCTTTTTTACTTAGACACTGACGTTAAAGCTAGCCCTTTTGACATCTGCATGGCATATGACGTTGGATATGACGCTGTAATTCCCTACGAAAACGTAACTCCTGAGGACGCCAATCTAATCGTTCAGGACGCTCTGCTGTCGCGAGGACCAAAAGGTGTGAAGCACACAGCTTTCTTGATTGGCGGTAAAAACGCTGAAAGAGCAGAAGATGTCTTTAAGGCCGTAAAAGACGCCATGTTTCCACCGTTCAAGACAAGCATAGTAGTAGACCCAGCTGGTGCATACACAACAGCCGCTGCTATGGTCGCAAAAGCTGAAAGCGCACTCTTGGTGAGTAAGCTTGGCGACTTAAAGGATAAGACTTGCGCGATTTTAGGCACAGGCGCTGTAGGTCAAATCGCAGCTGTTCTTTTGGCCAAGATGGGATGCAACGTTATGATTGTCAGCCTTAATCCGAAACGCGTC
>CAZZLA010000095.1:0-5634 GCA_964655035.1 uncultured Candidatus Bathyarchaeia archaeon
ATCCAGCGTTTTCCATCAGTTGAAGCAGCGAAACGCCGTAGTATTCAGCGTTTGCTTCTAACGCGCGCATTTCCCTGCTTGTGATTGGGTCTGAGTTTTTCTTTTTCGCTTGCATGTTATAGCCCTAAATTAGTTAATGTTGCTGTATGCAAGATAAGGCTATCCTTGAATCTGAAGGCGTTTACATGCCGCAACGCGCGTTTTTTGCTGAAATCTTAGAAGCGGTATACGAAAGCATCAACGAGACTTAATGCAAACGCTTATAGAACGCTTAAAACACTGTTAAGAACCCCATGAGCGGAGAAAAAACCTTAGATAGGTCAGCGATTGTCCTAGCAGGTGGCTTTTCCAGCAGGTTCGGGCAAGACAAAGGCGTTCTGGAGCTTGCTAACAAGCCTTTGATACGGCATGTCGTGGACGCAATTAGCCCGATCGTGGACGAAACAATCGTGGTGACCAATTCTGAAGAGCGGGTTACGAAATACGCCAAGTTCCTGAGGCCGGAGGTTGAGCTTGCTGTTGACGTGGGCGAGTTGAGAAGCCCTTTGATAGGTGCCTTAACAGGTTTTGGCGCTGCTCACGGCGCGTATTCTTTGCTTCTGCCTTTTGACACTCCGTTTGTTTCACGCGAAGTTGTTTCGCTGCTTTTTGAGCTGTGCCTGAACAGGGCGGCGGTGATTCCACGATGGCCTAACGGGTACATAGAACCGTTGCACGCCGTTTACAGGACAGCGCCTGCTTTGGAAGCGGCGAAAGCGGCTGTGGCTGAGGAGAAATTGAAGGTGCGTGCCATGATTGAAAAGCTGAGCGGGGTGCGTTATGTTTCCACTTTGGTCATTCAAGAACTGAACCCGGAGCTTCGCACGTTCTTTAACGTAAACACGCCTGAGGACCTGAAAAACGCCATGGCCATGGCAAGCCCAGAGAGCGTGAAACTCTAACCCGGTTTTAATTCGTAATATAGCGCGCGTGCATCACCCAAAAATATATTCAGGAAACGCTTATCGCTGGAGATGCATTCCTGTGGAATGGTCTCTGGTGTCAGTCAAGTGTCGTAATTTAACGAACCTTATAAATACATTAGCGAATTAGGCTGAACAAGATGGCAAATCATTGGTTTAACAATCATTCAGCTTTGTGAAAACCGCGAAAATATTCCGAACCAAGCGCCTAGTGGGTTTTAGCGGCGCTTTTAAATCGAAGTTGGGCGTTTTCTCATCTAATGTTCACTCCTTTTTCTGGATACGCGTTAATTTTGACTAACGAAAAACATCGAACGTTCATATTTTAAATTTAAAAGTTAAAAATCATTGGGTGGATATACGGAAAAATGCAGGTAAATATTAAAATTCATGGAAAAATCAATCTACTTCAGCCGTTCTTGATGATACGATTTGCGAAGGCGAGCTGCACATGTGCACCAGTTGGATCGAACCAGAGTTTAAAAGCGTGGAACGGGCTATTATGGCATCTTGATGATGCATTGTTGAATTGGCGACGGCTAAAATGTTTGAGAGAGGCTTCCAAAGTGTGTTTTGGTGATGCTTGCGTATACAGCGGTTCTGAAATGAGGCTGCAGAGTTTGGGCGCTTATATACCGCCCTTCAGCGCATCGGGTTTTTGGCAGTTTCATGCATATTTACGGGGTATTTAGCTATGGTCGTTGAGAGGGATCTGCTAATTTCCCTCCTAAAACTAACGAAAGACGAATCTGTTTTAATTGAAACTGTCAATAAAGACGCTAGGATAGCATCAGATATTGTTATAAAATTGCTTAAAAACCTTCAAAATCAGGGCTTAGTCTATCTTAAAGACGGTTTTGTCGAAACAGACAGCGACAGTCGGCTTAGGATTGCAGTTAAAGCGGCATCCTTAGGCGCAGACATCGAACGGGTTAGTGCTTTCTTCAGCTGGCAGGAGTTCGAGGAAATTGCGGCGCTTGCGTTAGAAAGAAACGGGTATGTCACCGTCAAAAATGTGCGGTTCAAGCATGGAGGGCGGCGATGGCAAATCGATGTGGTTGGCTGCAGAAAGCCCTTAGTTTTATGCGTTGATTGTAAGCATTGGCGTCGTGGATTGAAGCCTTCTGCGTTAAGGCGGATTGTTGAGGCGCAGGTGGAAAGAACTCGTGCATTAGCGAATACGTTGCCCGCGGCGACGTTACAGATTGAATGTGCCCAATGGGAGAAAGCAAAGTTTATCCCTGTGATTCTGTCACTTATTCCAAGCAGCTTAAAATTCTACGACGACGTTCCCGTTGTTCCCGTTCTCCAGTTGCAGGATTTCTTGATGCAACTGCCCGCTCAAGTAGAGGCATTAACGTATTTCGTGAAAGATTTCAGTCATTTATGACATGATTTTCAATATAGGCTTCATAGCAAATCTTACAGCCGGGTAGAGGCTTAACAGAAACATTCCAGTTAAAGCTGTTAAGAGCCACGCCGCAATCGCCAAGATGGTGAAGCTCGTCACCACAGGCTGAGAGATCAGAATCATGAGTGCGATTATCACTCCGAGAGAAATACCAACGGCAAAGCTGGAAAACAGGACGAAAGCTTTGGACAGCGAGGATGATCACCACGGTTTTAGGGTTGGCGCCCATAGCCCGCAAAACTGCAAATTCTTGATGTTGCTCATCTATGGCAAGCACGAGATACGCTATTAGGCATAAGGTTGCGGCTACCAAACTGAAAAGCGGCAAAAACATGACAACCGACCATATGGCACCGAAAAAACTAACATTCTTTTCCAACGTCGCGTTGAGGTCAAAAACCATCAAGTCCGAGTTTACAGAAGCCAGACGTTCCTGTATCCGCGTTATGGCGCTGGCGCGGTTAACTGAGGAAACCAGCTGAAAAAGCGCAACGTTGGGGCCTGAAACCACGTTCAGGCTTTTAAGTTCTTCAAGAGCCACAAACGTGACAAACCCGTTGTTTATAGGGTCCAAACACAAGCCAACCACGTTGAAAGTAGCGTTTTGCATCACAAAGCTCTGAGACAAAGGCGTTTCAAACATGCGTGCGGCTACGGAATCTCCAACAACCGCTTCTGAGGAATTGTCTCCTCTTAGGAACCGTCCCTCAATGAACCAGGACGAGAGAACTTTTTCAGGCTCAACGCCAACAATCAAAGAGTCTGTTTCGCTGTTATCGCCAACGGGAATGGTTGCTTGAGTCTCAGGGGCAATGGTGAAATTCATCAATTCCCGCAGATGCCCTTCACAAACTAGGCGTGGTTCAAAAGTTGCTATGCCGCTGATGTTATTCAATTGCTGAAGGGCAGCATTAGGTATCGCCAAATTCGGGTCCAAATAGTTAAAATCACTTTCGTCTCTTGCTCCGGAGAATTTTGATAGCAACGCGATGTACTGGGTGCCCATGTATTTGTGCGCCACTAAGAGCAAATCTTTGCCTGTGGCTTCTTCGACTCTGGTCGTGGTGGTGTCGTTGGCGATTATGCTTCCTGTAATGGAGACTGTTAAGAGGATAAACAATATTGAAAGAAAGAAGACGATTCGGATGATGGCGGACTGGCGCCTGAACAAGCTTCTCGCGGCTATATTCAGCGTTAATCTGGACTTGGAAAGCGCCTTAAACCTGTTTCCCTCGGTTAACCCGAAATACTGCATGGGAGAAAGAGCGGCAATCGGCGAAAGTCTCGAGGCGCTAAGCAGAGGCTTCAACCCAAATATTAAACCGAAAACAAAGAACGCAACAAAAACCAACGGCGCATACCAAAAATTAAGTGCCTTAGGGTAAGCCTGAAAGGCGCCCAAGTTGATGACCGCATAATCTGTCAGGAAACCCAGTGTCACTCCCAAAACGCAGCCAACGAACAGCACTATCAAGAGTTCAGTAAAGAAGTAGCTGAAGACAAGACCGTTCGGACACCCAGCCGCCTTAATAAGCCCAAAGTCTCTCGTTCGCTGAGTCATCATCAAAAAGGCAATGAACGACACTATAACGGCACCCACAGCCAAAACCAAGATGCCCACAAACAACAAAAAACTCGAGAAAATCGCCGAATAACCCAGTGTCAGCGTGTTCTCAGCTGCAGAGGTTATCCCGAAACCTACTTGCTCAGCAAACAGAAGCATGAATTCGTGGAAGCCACACACGTAGTCAGGCTGATTAGCGCTAAGCTTGTTTGCAGTTTTCTGCGAAGAAGATCTTTTACGGGAAACGTGGTTTCACTCATCTTGGCCCGCCAGCCTCCCGTCTTCCAAGCACACTGTACGGTCGGCAAGCTGCATCAGTTCCGGGTCGTGAGTTGCAACGATACCGGTTTTTCCGTCAGCCTTTAGCTGCCGCAGCATCTGCGTTATTTTCTGGCCGTTTTTCGTACCCAAATTTCCCGTAGGCTCATCAGCCAAAATCAGCTCTGGGTCGTTTGCCAAAGCACGCGCAAACTCCACTCGCTGCTGTTCACCTCCACTTAGTTGAGCCGGAAAATGATTTGCCCTATGCTGCAAACCCACTGTCTCCAACAATTCTGCGACGCGCCCCTCTATTTCCGTCGCTGGTTTTCTGCTCCACTCCATTGGGAACGCAATGTTTTCCGCCACCGTCAAGGTTGAAACCAAATTGTAAGATTGAAAAACAAAGCCAACATTATCGCAACGAAACTCTGCTAGGAAATCCTCATCCTGAACCGTTAAGTCTTCGCCTAAAACGAAGGTTTTTCCGCTTGTGGGCCTGTCGATTCCGCTTATTAGGTTAAGCAGCGTGGTTTTTCCAGACCCTGAAGGACCGCATAACGCCACGAATTCGCCTTTTGCTATGTTCAGTGATATGCCCTTTAGAACCTGAACTTGCGTATAACCTAGCTGGTAGGTTTTGTTTAACGCTAGCGTAGCAACTACAAAATCACTAGTTTCCGCAGCCATGAAGAAAAATATGTTGCAGGTTAAAATATGCTTTTAGGTACGGTTACTTACGCATTCAATAGCTCTTCTCTATGTTAAAGTTGCCTCTGTCACGCTTAAGAATTCGCTCTTTATCTGGAAGCTTATCCTTCTCCCAATCATCCCATCTGACTTCTTTGAACAGCCATTTTTTGCCAAGGTGCGCCGCTATGATCGCGTGCTTATTCACTTTGTCTCCAGGTATAAGCTCATTGAGAAACCTGAAGAGCTTGTCAATCTGCTGCTTGGGAAAGTACGCGTAGTAACTGGCGTTTTTCACCTCAAACGCGTACGTGTGCTCGCCTTTCCTAGCCATCAAGTCGGGAAGCGGACTCAAGCTTGGGTTGCTGACAGGGATCCGCACCGCATTGTACCCGAGTTTCTGTAGGTGCTTCACGAGCACGGTTTCGCTGTAGAAGCCTCGCTTGCGCCAGCGGCGAAGCTTGATTCTGTCAACTTCCCTTACCACGGTTTTTACCTCAATAGACGCTTAGTTAAAATGACGTATAAAATAAAAAATTATTGCGTTCGCGATAAAAAATGGCAATCTGGTTGATGCATCTGTATACGCGGTATTGCCTGAAGATGTACATAGAGTGTGATGGTGAAGGAATAAATTTCATGTAATACATGCACAACTAAGATCACCAGCAAAGAAAATTTTAACTTACACAAATCAAAAATATAGCTGTTTTAGCCTACACTAACGAATGCAAAAGTATATTCTCATA
>CAZZLA010000096.1:0-4650 GCA_964655035.1 uncultured Candidatus Bathyarchaeia archaeon
TTTTACGAGTATCCTGACGTGCGATTGGTTGAGCAGTGGCGAAGGACTGTGCCTGAAGACTTCACTTTTGCTGTTCGCTGCCATCAAGACCTTACTCACCGGATAGGTCTGAAACCTGTTGATGAAGCATACGACGTGCTTAGCAGAATGGTTTTTTACTGTGGTATTCTTGACGCGCCCTTTCTTGTTCTTGAAACGCCCTCCAGCTACGTTTTGAATCAGGAGGAGGTGGATAGGGCAAGGGATTTCTTGTCTTCTGCGAACCTGAGAGGTGTTCGTCTGGTTTGGGAGGTGAGAGCACCTGTAACGCCAGCGGTGATCGATTTAATGCGGGATTTCAACGCCGTGCAATGTGTTGACTTGTCGATGGAAACGCCGAGTGTCGAATCCGACATTGTTTACAGTCGCCTCTTTGGGAAAGGGAAGCATAATGTTTACCAGTTTACGGATGATGAGCTTTTGGCTGTAGACCAAGAGATCGAAAGCATCAGCCCCCGTATTGCTGCCCTGTCCTATCACGGCGTTAGGATGAGTACGGATGCGGCGCGGTATATGCAGTATAAGAAGACGGGCAGGTTTCTTCCTGTAACTTCGTTTACGGGTGTTGATTCTGTAAGGGCGGTTTTGTCTGAGGATGCACGGTTTCCTTTGTCGAAATCGGAGTTGATCGAGAGGCAGGGTTGGAAAGTGGTGGATTTAAATGTTGATAAGCGTGTTCACCTTTCGGAATTGTTGTTGAAGATTCCTGAAAAGACCTACAACGATGTTGATGAAGTGGCTAGGGCGCTGGAGGCGTCTATTTGAAGAATGATAATGTTTTCTTGGGCACTTCTGGCTGGAGCTACAAGGAATGGGAAGAAGTCTTCTACCAGAAAGGTGAAAAAAGAAAGTTGCGTGCCTATTCCCGAGTTTTCGGGACGGTAGAGATTGATTCGACGTTTTACCGGTATCCGTCTAAGGGGATGGTGATGGGTTGGCTGCGTTATTCTCCGTCGGATTTTGTTTTTTCGGCTAAGCTTCCCAAAGTGATTACGCATGATAAGAAGCTGGGGCTTAAGGGAGACGTTAAGGCGGATTTGGATGCTTATTTGGAGTTGATGCGGCCTTTGCAGTTAGGTGGCAAACTGGGCTGTCTGCTTATTCAACTTCCACCTAAGTATGGTTACAATTCTGAAAGTTTGGAGTCGTTCTTTAAGCTTCTTGACCCGCTGTTCAGGTATGCCGTGGAGTTTCGCAATCTGTCTTGGATGAGGCCTGAAACTTGGGACCTTCTGAATGAGTACAATGTGGCTTACGTTAATGTGGATGAACCGCTTTTGCCGCCTGAAGTGCATTTGACTGCAGATATCACGTATTTCAGATGGCATGGAAGAGCGGAAAGACCCTGGTTTGATTACCTTTACGAAAAAGCGGAGCTTGACGAGTGGGTTCCCAAAGTGGAAGAGGCTGCAAAAAACGTTAAGAAAGTCTATGGATATTTTAACAATCACTTTCATGGGTATGCTCCTGAAAACTGTTTGTACTTGATTGAGAAACTGGAGTTGTTAACGGACGAGCAGAAACGAGCTAAAGCCAGGGCTATGAGTAAACAGTCACAACTTGGTTCTTTTTTTGAATGAATTCTCTTCTGATGCACGCGCTTAAGCTGTACCAATAATTCATGAGACCTAATAAAAGGAAACCTGCTTAGTCAATTACCCACTTCAGCAAGGCTGGACACCGCGAGTAACTCAAATCGAACTGCGCGGCATCCAACTTTATGAAAACCCACTCATAATAGCCGCTACTTCGCTGGTTGCATTCGGAATCTACGCGTACAAACGCAAAAAACAATAAACAACATTTAAACCAGCCTTTTTTCTAGTTTTCAATTTGAAACTATTCTTATATAGGAAGACACGCCATCCATTTTTGAGGCTATGCCACTGTGAGCGAGATTGCAACTGATTCACTAGAAGAAATAGTACTCCAAATAATAGAAAATAAGAAACCAGAAAAAGTTAGTCAGCTTGTAGCCTTATTGAAGGAGCAGCTTGGAATCTCTGAGGAAGAGGCTCTATACTTGATTATGGGTCTGATGACCCGGGGAAAAATAAAACCTGCGAGCCAACCTCTGGCATTATCGTTTAAGCTCAGCTCATATCTGAAAACCAGCCACGCCCGCTGGTATTGGATCACAACATTCTTTGCATTACTAACTCTGATAGTGGTTTTATTAGTTCCAGAAAATTTACAGCCTTGGAGTTACATGCGAAACATCTTAGGTGCAATTTTCGTTCTGTACGTGCCCGGTTGCACTTTCATAAAAACCCTGTTTCCTGTAGAAGTGCCAATTAGAACGGACGAAGAAAATCTTGATAAAATAGAAAGAATTGTACTCAGCATTGGCATGAGCTTAGCGGTAGTTCCTATTGTCGGTTTGTTGCTTAACTACTCGCCATGGGGGATACGGTTAGTCCCCTTTGCCTTCAGTCTCTTCGCATTTTCCATGGTCTTCGCCTCAACTGCGCTAATTAGAGAACATCAAGCCAAAATCAAAACACAAATTCTTTAGAACGTGAAACTTTATGGAAGATGACTTAACCAGAGTTGCTCAAGACTCAGCTCGCGGCGGCTTCTTTCTCATATCCGGGTCCGCCATGGCAACCATCATTTCCGCCATAGCTTCTATCTTAGTCGCCCGCTTTTTAGGTCCTGAACTTTACGGGCAATATGCCTTGGCGCTCGTAGCTCCACAACTGCTCTATTTGTTCACTGACCTAGGCTTAAGCCAAGCAATAACTAAATTCACTGCCACACTTAAATCCGAGAAGGAAACAGAGCGGATATCTAACATAATAAAACATGGCATGCTCGCAAGAGCTGCCATAGGCATCGCCATATTCGCCCTGAACTACGTCCTCGCCGACACCATCGCTATCTACCTGCTCCAAAGACCCGATTTGGGCTTCTACATACAAATAGCCTCCATATCAATACTATTTCAAGTAATTGTCACAACCGCAACCTCAGCCTTCGTTGGCTTAGACAAAACAGAATACCAAGCTATAACCGCAAACACCCAAGCATTAGCCAAAGCCATAGCCTCAATCGCTCTCATTCTCGCCGGATTCAGCGTAATAGGGGCCATAGCAGGCTACAGTTTAAGCTATGTAGCTTCCGCCGTCATAGCTCTTCCACTACTCTGGTTGCTCCTGCGCCAAAACAAAACCTTAAGCAAGAGCGATGACTTCAAAACTAACTTGAAAACGCTTTTCCAATACGGTTCACCGCTCTACATCTCCGTACTTTTAGTAGGCTTCTTCCCAATCTTGAAGAACGTGATACTGGCGTTCTTCACCACGGACACAGACATAGGTAACTACAAGGCAGCAATAAATTTTGCCGCCCTTCTCATCGTCCTGGCTGTTCCAATAACCACCGTGCTGCTTCCAGCTTTCTCCAAACTTAACCAGACATCCAACCAGAAAATCCGATACTTCTTCAAGATAGCCGTCAAATACACCACTATGATAATCATCCCAGTGGCTTCCCTAATTATAATCTTCTCAACCGAAATAGTCCAAATAATATACGGCCCAACGTACCATCTTGCGCCCCTCTTCCTGTCAATCCACGTGCTGTTATACTTGCTCGTCGGAATAGGCTACTTGACTCTCCCGAGCCTTTACAACGGATTGGGAGAAACCAAAACAACACTTAAAATGAACCTCATCACATTCTTTACCCTTGCTATCTTAGCAGTACCACTAACACAAACATTCGGCGTCCAAGGCTTAATCACATCATTTATAATTTCACTCGTAGCAGGAACATTTTACGGAGCTTATACGGCAAGAAAAAAATACCAAATTGAATTCGACCTCATAAACACAGCGAAAATCTATCTGATTTCGGCGTTGGCCAGTGCCTTTCCCCTCTTCCTTAAAAATTTTGCAAACTTTCCAAACCTATTCGACCTCGCACTCGGCAGCATCATGTACCTGTTTATCTTCATCACTCTTATGCCGTTGATCAATATAGTCTCCTTGTCAGAACTCAAAAAAATTACTATAGCTTTGAAAAATACGCCATTGCTAAAACAATTAGCCTACCCTGTAATAAAATATCAACAAAAGATACTCAAACTCAGGACAAATTTGAAGAATCAACACAGGGTCTAAATTCAATCAAGATCAATAAGCGCGCGCTACTTACCTTAAACAATATTTTTGTTCTATATTTCAAGTACTGTTGGATTTATAAGATCCAATTTTACAGTCAAATCTTGCTTGAGATTCAACTTAGAGAAGAAGCTAACTCAGCGAGTTCATTTCCACTCTGGTTGCACGGAGGGATTAGTTAATGGGGGGCCTGCAAAAAACATCTAGCGCGCGCTATTCCACAGGATGAGATACTGGAGGTATGGAATCAACTTTGGCTTGCGCGTATGGATGATAAAGTTTAGGTTGAGGGCGTAGTAAACGCATTTTTTCCATTGTGCTTTGTGTTTTGAGGCTAGTTATCACAGTTACAAGGGATTTTAAGCACTTCGTCAGAAAGGCGATTTTTGATATGATCGGATACGAATGCTGAACCTATTGCGGAGGCCATCTTCATTGGTGCGCGCAAAGTTTGCCCGAACCGTTTTGAATAAGCAAGGCGCGAAAT
>CAZZLA010000096.1:4660-5623 GCA_964655035.1 uncultured Candidatus Bathyarchaeia archaeon
CGCTGATTCATTTTGGAATAACGGTGGCGAGACCGTCGACTAATTTGCAGCGTAAGAAGGGCGAACAAGTCCGGATGCATTGTGTCGCGTGATATGTTCTATTTGTTTCGTCTTCTTTTCTGTGTTCTCGCGGAGGTTGGAGTTTTTGTTGGATTATTTTGAACTTGAGTTGGTTGGGTCAGGTTTTGATTTTTGTTTTCGGTTTCCTGAGTTGGAAGGTAAAATGACCAACTTCTTGTAAAATCTAGCTGCAAGTTAACACTTATACTAGAATTATTTTCCATATTACTTTAAATGCGTCTATTTCCGAGTTAACTATCGTTTGAAATGTATCAATAATTGTGTGATGTTTTAGAGGGGGGGCTTCAACGGTGAAGGAGAAAGGAGAGAGTCATCAGGCGCCATCAATATTGGTTCTGATGGCTGCCTTAAACGAGGAAGAAGGAATAAGGCTTACTTTAGCTGAACTTAGATATTATTTGCATGGTTCTGTGTTTCTTGTTGTTGATGGCAATAGTGCTGATAAGACTGTACAAGCTGCCAAGAGCCAAGGTGCTAACGTGTTCTTTCAAGATGGCAAGGGGAAGGGTGATGCGATTGCGAGCGGGTTCCTGCGCGTGAACCGTGATTTTGATTACGTCGTCTTAACGGATGCTGATTATACATATCCAACTAAGTATGTTTCCCGCATGATGGTATTTTGCGCGCGCGCTAAAATCGAGGTAGATAGCGAAAATTGACAAACTCGAACGATAATATTCTTCGGTTTGCAGTGATTGGCTTAGGCAAAATGGGTATCCTTCATGCAAGTATTTTAAATATGTTGGAGAATGCAAAAGTCGTGAGTTTGTGTGAAAAAAGTTATGTAGTCCGGAAGATAGCACGAAAGTTGTTTAAAGATGTAGAGGTTGTTGATGACGCATCTAAACTTGCGAATCTATATTTGGACGCTATCTATGTTAC
>CAZZLA010000097.1:0-5551 GCA_964655035.1 uncultured Candidatus Bathyarchaeia archaeon
AGAGGATATGTTAACGAGAGAGAACATTGGGCTGACGAGTATGGAGAAGCCGATGAGCCCGGGAATCAAGAAATCAACGTACTGGGTTTGCTCAGTATTGACAGTTGCAGATGTTATGCCGAGGATGGGAGTAGCGTTGGGGTTATAGTATCTTAGATTGAACGAATTCATCACCCCGTTAACTGTGCCTGATACGATGCCGCTAGTGCTTGAGGTAGGATTACCGTAAACCGTGACACTGTCAGCCTTGCCCACTAAATAGTTAGCTGAAAAATTCGCAGGAATAAGAATTCCGTCAGATGAAGAATGGTCTGCTAGATATTTCGTAAAGTTTTCAGAGGGGTCCACTAATTCCACTTTGATTGGCCATGTGTCACTAATTCTTGAACCGTCAGGCAATGTCCCGTTAAGTGCTTGCACAAACTGCGCGGCTATATCCATTTGGGGCGAAGGAAACGGCCCCGTGTCCTGGTTTTGAGTGTAAACCGTTATGGTTCCTGAAGAGTTACCTGAGAAAATCGCACCGAAAATCAAGATAAGAATCACGGGAAATATTAGACCGAAGAACAGCCCAAACTTGTTTCTCAGATATCCGCGGCTAAAAACTCGAAAATCTGACACGATTCTTTTTGCACTAACCATTTTTCCCAGCCCCTCCTTTAACCATTAGCGTCATTGTTTTTGCTTTCAACGATTAATTCGCCGTGTTCATTCACCATTCCGCTTACAAGCTTGATGAACACGTCGTCTAAGCTGTCGCGGCGCGTGTGGATTTCGCCCCAATCCAGCTTTGACTGCTCGGCAGCCGCCAACGCCGCTAAGGCATCAATTTTCTGTTTGAGCTGTATGCTTATCATGCCTTCGAGGTACTCTACCTTCTGCTCGGTGTTATTTTTTATGTAGTCGGCTAATTTTTTGCTTCCGTAAATTTCCAGTCTCTCTCCTGAGCCATGCTCTGCAATGATTTCGTCTACCGTTCCTATAGCCGCGATGTGTCCTAGATTCATTATGGCTACTCGGTCTGAAAGCTGCTGAGCTTCATCAAGATAATGTGTGGTCAGGATTATGGTTTTGCCCTTTGCTTTCAATCCCCTGATGACTTCCCAAATTGCCCTTCTCGCATTCGGGTCCAATCCTGTGGTGGGTTCATCAAGGAAAAGAAGATCAGGTGAGTTTACGAGCGCGAGGGCAAGCCCTGTCTTCTGTTTTTGCCCTCCTGAAAGGTTATCGAACATGACTTTGGCGGAATCTTCCAGTAAAACATCCTTCAGGATTTCATCAGGGTCTACTTTGATGCCGAAAAGGTCCGCATAATAAATTATTGCTTCCCTTGGGCTTGTTTTTTCAAAGAACGTGAACTCTTGAGGCATGACCCCGATTTTCTTGTGCAACTCATACCCGTCTTTCCACGGGTCAAGACCCAGCACCTTAACATCTCCTTCAGCCTTTTTCCGCAACCCCTCCATAATCTCTATGGATGTTGTTTTGCCCGCGCCATTCGGCCCTAGGAGACCGAAGATTTCGCCCTCGTCAACGCTAAAAGATACTCCGTCAACTGCTTTTATCTCGCCGTAGTATTTTTTAGAGAGGAAACTTCAATCGGAATCATATCCTTTCTCCCTCAGTGCGTTCTAACCTTTGTGGTTGTTAACTATTTATTTAAATTCGAACCCGTCGCTTTTAGGGTGTTGCTCTTGCAGTTATAGCTTTCGGCTATAGTTAGATGCCTTTCTATAGGTTAACTCTCATCTTCTACTATTTCAGAAGGGCTCGTTTTTTTCAAAATCTTTCTCGCTGATGTCTCGTTGACCTTGTTAACCAGAAACGTGACTAGGTCTTCTGGCGAAATGTACCGTGGTCCTCGCTCATGGAAAACCCTGATTTCCACGGCGTTCCTGCCGAAGATGGCGCGTATCATGCAGTAATCAAACTTTAAGGGTTTTTTCTTCTCTCCACGCCCTTTATAGTAGCGTACGGCGCAAAAGAAGTCCATGATCTGAAAGGGCGCTTTCCTTAAGGCGCTAAGCACTTTCTTTGTTTCTTCTTCGTTTATGTAGTTGAAGCTTTCAGCCTCAGCTAAGCCTACTTCAAAAATTATTGTGCAATCGGGCAATGTTGGGTAGGCGACTTCCTCAAACCCGAAGTTCCCACGGTTTATCTCACGGAGGACTTGCATAATCCTTTGTTGGAGTTTCTTGCTTGAAAAGTGCGTTGAAAAGCTGTCTATTCTGTGGATGTTTAAGGGAAAGTTATTGTAAAGCCCTAGCATCTCCGAGGGGCTCCTGCTCAGCGTTTTTTCATTTTTTGGATTTTTTCGAGGTTGTTTAGTAGCTCGGACAGTGCAGTGCTCAGTTTCTGCAGTTCATCCACGTTGTCCGTTTGTTGAATCTTGTTCTGTATGTCTTCTACCTTTGCGAGAAGCGTTGCCTCGAGTTTGTCATACACCGTGCTGACAGTTTTCTCTGGTTTTTCACCTTCTTTGACCACGATTACTTCTTTTTCGTCTTTCGCGCACCACAGTGTTCCGTCTTTTAACCTGAAGAGCGGTGAAGCGCAGACAGGACAGGACAGGTCTGTTAAAGTGGCGCCTTGACGTAGCAGGTCAGCCATACGTTTAATGGGTTTATCCTCAGTTTTTCCTTGCATTTCAGAACCCTAACATAAATACTTGTTAAAGCTTATATAACTTAATTACTGCGAAATTGATAGGTGGACGTTTATGGTGCGGAAGAAAAAAGCTCAGGAGTATGAGGAGAAAATTCAGCAAGCGCTAGTTGTGCTTGGTATGGTCTCGGAAGACAACACGACCCCGAGGAACATCAGACGCGCGGCAAAAGACGCTATGGGCGCCCTGCATAGCCCAGAGTTTACGCCTGCGGTGCGGGCTTCAAACGCCGTTTCACTTTTGGACGAGATACTGCAGGATCCGAACATGCCGCCTTACACGCGAGTAAAACTGTGGAACGTAATGAGTCTCATCGAAGCCATAAAAGATTAGCCAGTAAGGCTAACAACCAGTTTCTTTGTTTCTACACTTCACTTTTGCGCGGCTTTCTTGGCGAGTTTCCGTGTTTCCTTGTACGAGTGAGCGCAGTGCATGCAGCAGAAGGTCGCTTCTTTTCCCTCTATGACTTCGCGGTAGCCTCCTTTGTAGACTTTGCAGCCGCAGTGGGCGCAGACGTAGAGGCTGGGCTCAATGGCTATTGAAACTAGGTCAGCAAAGCGTTTGAAAAGTCCAGTGCACAGTTCTCTGCCTTTTTGGGTGAGTTCGAAGACTTTTCTTTCTTTCTCGCCTACAGCCTTAACTGTGTGCTTCACTAAGCCCTTTTTTTCCAGTTGTTTGAGGAACGGGTAGACGAGGCTTGGGCTTACTTCTTTTTTCACTCTTTTTTTGAAGCGGCTGATTATCTGATACCCGTGGGCGGGTCCTTCGTAAAGAATGGTAAGTATGTAGAAGCGTGAGAAGTCTGAAATTAATTGGTCCATGTTTTCGTTTTTTGTTTTGTTTGCCATCTTCGTCAGGTTTATTGAAAGGTTTCGCGGGGATATAAATGTTCTTGAGATATATCTCCAAAAGATAGTTAGTATGCTGGAATATAAGGCGGATAGTGAATAGGCACCTTTTCCAAGAAAAAACTCACTAACAAATATATGCCAGTTGTTACATCTAACTTTGGGTTCCAGGGGGAGATGCCCTTTGAAATACGACGTAATAATAGTCGGTGCGGGTCCAGCCGGAATATTCTCCGCGTTAGAGCTTACGGAAAAGAATAACCTTAACGTGTTAATACTCGACAGAGGCTCAGACATAGATCAGCGCAAGTGCCCCTCAAGCCGAGGGTTCGAATGCCGCCACTGCGAGCCATGCTCTGTTCTTTCAGGTTGGGGCGGAGCAGGCGCGTACAGTGATGGCAAGCTCACGTTATCCACGGAAGTAGGCGGTTGGCTCAACCAGTACGTTTCTCAAAAAGAGCTCAAAGCGCTCGTAGATTATGTTGACAGTGTCTACTTGAAGTTCGGCGCAAGCGAGCAGGTTTATGGCGGAGACCAAGAGAAAGTAGATGAAATCGAACGCAACGCCTCCCTAGCAGGACTAAAGCTGATCAGACAGGAAGTCCGCCACATGGGCACCGAAAAATGCGCCGACACCCTGCGGCAAATGCGCCGAGAACTAAACAGCAAAATCACGTTTCAACCCAAAACAGACGTAAAAGGACTAATTGCCGAAAACCACACCATCAAAGGCGTTGAAACAGTAAACGGCGAGAAATTCACAGGCAAATACGTGATAATCGCGCCAGGCAGAAGCGGCGCCGAATGGCTGCAAACAGAAGCACAAGTCCGCGGTTTGAAAACCGTGAACAACCCGGTTGACGTGGGCGTAAGAGTCGAAGTTTTAGCCTCAGTCATGGAAGAATTAACGAAAACGCTTTACGAGCCGAAACTGGTGTATTACTCACGGCTTTTTGATGACCAAGTACGCACTTTTTGTGTTTCGCCTTATGGGGAAGTCACCGCGGAATCCTACGACGGGGTGTTAACTGTCAACGGGCAAAGCTACGCCGAAAGAAAGACAGAGAACACGAACTTCGCCATACTGGTCAGCACGTCGTTCACGGAGCCTTTTAGGGAGCCTATAGCTTACGGGAAATACGTTGCTAGGCTTTCAAACTTGCTCAGCGGCGGCGTGATGGTGCAGCGTTTAGGCGACCTGGTTTCTGGGCGGCGCTCAACACCCGAACGGCTCGCCCGAAGCGTAGTTGAACCCACGTTGAAGAACGCCACGCCGGGAGACCTGAGCTTCGTGTTGCCCTACCGCTACTTATCCGACATAAGGGAAATGCTTCAAGCCTTAGACGTAATCGCGCCTGGAATTCACTCGAGAGACACGCTGCTCTACGGTATAGAAGTGAAATTCTACTCTTCACACCTGCAATTGAACAACGTGTTGGAAAGCAAAATCCAGAACATGTTCACTATAGGGGACGGCGCAGGCGTCACCAGAGGCTTAATCCAAGCTTCAGCCTCAGGCGTCATAGTGGCTAGGGAAATACTTAAACGGGAAAAACTGAAGGCGTAGCAGAATGGCGGTGGCTCAGAACATCAGGTGCTCCCATTGCGGGGCGCCAGTGGAGTTCAAGCCTGGCGAGATCATAGCCACCTGCAAGTACTGCGGCTTCACCACCGTAATCGAAACCGGAGAAGCCTTCAATTTTGAGCACTCGCTATTGCTGAACAAGTTTGACGAAAAGCAAATCGAAGACCCTATACGAAGTTGGATGCGCTCGGGTTTTCTGAAGCCAGGGGACTTGGCCAAAAAATCAAAAATCTCGGAGAAGAACCTGGTTTATCTGCCTTTCTGGGTTGTTTCCGTGGAAGCCACAAGCAGCTATAAAGGGATATTTGAGCGCATAGCTCCGTTGATTGTGAAGGAAGGAAAAATCGACAAAGAGTACAACTGGCTTGTTTTAGCCCGGGAGGCGTCAGATTTTCCAACAAGGGAATACGATGTTCCTTTGGAGGGCAAGATTCCCTATGACTTTCGGAAAAT
>CAZZLA010000098.1:0-5511 GCA_964655035.1 uncultured Candidatus Bathyarchaeia archaeon
GCAGTTGGAGCAGAAGAAAGCAGAAGGCAAGAAAACCGAGGCGCTGACCAAGAGAATCGAAAAAGCACGGCTTGACCTAGAGTTAACCAAGCTTACGAAAGAGTACAATCTGGGCACGTCGCTTAAGTCTTACATTGACCCGACGGCGTACGTGAATTGGGCTAGGAAAGTGGATTTCGACTTGGAAAAGTTTTATCCCAAAACCCTGCGAAACAAGTTCAGCTGGGCTTTAGGCCTCGAAGCGGAGACCGAGTGCGCAACCGCATGAACATAAAAGACACGAACGACGGGGCAATAATCGAGGTTTTCGTGAAACCCAAATCCGCAAAGTTCGAAGTAACCCTCGAATGGGGTGAGGTGGTGGTTCGATGCACCGAAGAACCAGTCAAGGGCAAAGTCAACAAGGAACTATTGCAAGCCCTCTCAAAGTTCTTCCACACAAATGTCGAACTGGTTTCAGGCGCCACTTCAAGACAAAAACGGTTATTGCTGGAGGGTATTGAAAAAAGTGAAGTGGAACGCCTTCTACGCAAAGAACGCTCTTAGACAAGGTTGTCGTTACGTGAACAAAAAAGTAACATTTAGTAACGAGCCGTGACTAAAAGTTACCAATTTGCTTTTTCAATAGAAACTCAGCTAAGCTTTAGCTACGCTTACATTTTGAACCGTAGAATCGCGGCTATCCCGCCAAACGCGTTCTTGAGCATCTGGCCCTCTTCCGTCTCGGTGGAGATTATCTCCACGTCACTGTTCGCCTGCTCCGCTAGCTGCGCTAAGTCGTCGATTATGTCCTGCTTATCCATTATGCCCAAGGATGGCGCTTGGCATTTTGGGCATGGTTTTCCAGACAAGCCCTGCTCAAACTCCGTCAGCTTCTGGCTTTTAACGGTGCGTTTTTCCTCGTAGCCGCAAGCGCTGCACTGAATTGTAACGCGCAAAAGGTCAATTTTTTCTGAAATCAAAAGCGTCCGAACCGCACCAGCTTCAAGCGCTTTTCGCACCTCGGCTTCACCGTAAGTAATCATCCCAGTGTCGTGGCCAATCTCGTACAGGAACTGCTGCATGATATTCTTTTCTTCGATGTACCTGACTTTCCGCATTATCTCAGGTGCCCTCTCCACAACTTCCTTCACGCCCTGTTCTTCCACGTACGCCGTGTCAATCGTGTCAATAATCTTGTTCTTCAACATGTAATTCAGGTAGTCGCCCTTCTCAAAATCGTATTTCGTAGGTCCAGGCCCTGCGAGGATTATGCCTTTCAACGTGTCAATAGGCAAGAATATGTCGTTGGCGTGGTGACCCACGCGAGTGAAATACTCGTTAAGCTGCATATCCCGAAGCCGCTCGTATCTGCGAGCTGACTGACCACCCGCACGAGTTTTACCCGCCACACCAGAAGTCATTTCTCGGACTATTTCCAGCCTCTTGCCCTGAAGCGTAGCAATCGTAGCTTCCGACGCATCAATAAGCAATATGCCATACGTCTCCTTCTCCCTCAACTGCTCCTGCAAATGCTCAGTGTGAAACCGCGAGTTACAACGATACAAGTAAATCTTAATCGGTTCAGGCGGCTCAATAACATACGTCTCCATCCTTTCGCTGCCCGCACCATTCTGCGGTATGGCACCACAGAAAATCACAAGCCCGTTTTCCGGTGGCGCCTTGAAAAGCTTAAGCCGCTGCTGCACTCTTACGATGGCATCCTGCACGTTCTTGCGCGTAGTATTCGATTTAATGTTCGACGCTGTGCCGTACTCATCACGCAGCATGTTCAACGCGTCACTTATCTGCTTTCCCGGCGGGACATAAAGCGTAATCAACTCTGTGGCACGCCCTTCTTTGCTGGCTAGCGTGTTCAGTGTTTTTCGAAGTCGGAATAGTTCCAACGAGGTTTTTTTCTTTGTGCTCAACTTTTTCACATGCAGGTTTGTTCTAGGCCATAAGTTACGTCATGGCGGTTAAAATAAAAATTGCTGTTTCTTTAAAAAAAGTCGTTATTCGGCTTCTATTGCCTCTTTCAAAAAGGCCTTATACGGACCAAGTTTTCCGCCGTAGTTACCCGACGAAATCTTTGCCACACCATGAATGCTCGCCGCTGCGATTACACCCTGCTTCATGGCGTTTTTCACGGCGTCAAGCGTCAACCCGTTAATGACAATCTCATACACGCTATTCACGTTTTCCGGAACCACCGAGTCAGAAACCACCGTACGCAAAGTAGGACAATACGGATGATTCGTGGAAGCCTTCATCTTATACTTAAGCGAACCCGCCTTGCTGCCTGCTCTGCACACGCCGCCCGGAAACGGCATAATCACATCAGGCGCATAAGCACGTATGGCGTCAGCGGCTGCCTCCGCAGCTTTAAGACCTGCACCTTGGTTTTCGGCGAATATCATGAAGTTGCCGCCTGCCACGGCTTCCTGCGCACCAAAACCGTCCTCCACGATAAAGTTGCCCTCCATCACCGGGATCTTCCAGCATCTTCTGCCGTTAACCGTAGTTTTCTTTTGAAACCCATCTCCGAAGTAGCGTAGGCTGCTGCCCACGTTAAGCTTTCTCTTGGATTCCACTAAGCCATTATAAGCCGAAGTTGTGGGACACGTCATAATGCATTGACCTATGCGTTCCATAAGTTGATGCTTAAGCTCAAACCGGTCACGATTATAAATCTGAATAAGCACGCCAGGACGATTGTCAGGAGTCTGATCCTCAGTTACAGGACGTTCGATGGCAGCTTCTGCAGGTGCCATGATAACGCTTGTGGCAAAGCCTGTGGCAACACCTGCGGCTGTTAACGCCCATTTCTCGTTTTCCGCGGTTATCAGTATCCGCCCAGCCCACAGCGGGAACATCTCTGCGAAAGTGTCAACAACCGAGCAGACGTGTCCTGTTTGAAGCGATTTTACGGTGAAAATTTTTGCTTTGTCATCAAAGTTTAGAATCTCAAGCTCTTTTTCTGTTGTTGCTGCCATTTTGACATCATCCTCGACTTGTTAATGTACTGTATATCTTAGCTTCAGATAATTCTCGCTCTCATTTAAGAGTTTTCGTGAAGATTTTGCGATTTTGTGCTCAGCGTAGAGTCCCCCTCCCTTTTGAAAAGGTTGGATATAATGGCGCTGGCAGGCTGCCTATGCTTTTCTCTACCCCTCTACTTTTTCTGCATCGAACCTCTATTAGGATCAAAATATGAGGTATAGGGGCTTTTTTCCGTGAAATGTTATTTTTACGCATAACGAATTTGTAACAAATGAGTTTCTGAGGAAAATGGTGAATTTGGAAGAGAAATAAATGGTGGAATGACTTGTTATTTTCATTTTAGCTGCCTTGTTCGGAATTGCTTGGTCAGGCATATCCTTATTCGTAGCTCTGAACACAAAGAACGCAGAGACTACGCTTTCCGTCGGATTGCTGACTACTTTTCCATTGTTATTCCTTTCTGCATCCGTAATGCCAATCGGTCTATTGCCAAGTTGGGTGCAGCAAGTAGCTCAGGTCAACCCTTTCACCTACATTGCCGAGGCCTTTCAATGCTTAATCATCAACGGATTCGTCTGGCAAAAAATAGAATACGCCTTAGTTGCCATACTCATCGTTGGCGTGCTAAGCTTAGGCTCCAGCATCTTATTGTTCAGACGAAAAATTTCCTAGTTTAAAACAAAAGAAGTTCTTCATACCGAGCTTAGCATGCACCTAAGAAAGGTCTTCTTGTAAGCTATAAATCGATATGGGTTAGATACCAAGTTTTTTATACAAATGACAGGAAATAGGATTGGGAGCGATGGAGCATGGGGGTCAACAATTCAGTCCTTCTTAAATGGTCGAATATAGTTGCATTTGTGTTAACTGTAATAGTGAATAGCCTGGCAGGAAGCACTGCGCTGATAGGTGGAGTTAACACAGCTCAAATCTCTGATTCAAATCGCACGCTGATTACTCCTGCAGGTTACGTGTTCTCCATATGGGGAATAATCTATTTCTTTCTGGGCGTTTTCGTTATCTTCCAAGCTCTACCAAGCCAGAAAGAAGAAGAATACAAGAAAAAAATAGGGTGGCTGTTTGTCCTCAGCAGCATTATAAACATTGCTTGGCTTTTCCTTTGGCAATACGAGTTCTTCAGCTTGTCTGTCCTACTCATGTTCCTGCTTCTGGCGACTTTAATCCTGATCTACCTGCGCCTTGGCATCGGCAAATCTCCAGTCACGTTGCGTGAAAAACTGGCGGTACATGCGCCCTTTAGCGTTTACTTAGGCTGGATAACGATAGCCTCTATCGCCAATGTCTCAGTTACTTTGGTTTCAGTAAACTGGAACGGTTTCGGAATAGACCCAGAAATATGGGCGACTCTAATCGTAATAGTTGCGTTGGTAATTACCCTTCTCGTATTAGCCACGAGAAGAGACGTCGCCTTTGGCCTCGTCATTGTCTGGGCGCTGATTGGCATTGCTGTGAAGCAAAGTGGAAACCAAAACATTGTTATGTTAACGGAGGCGAGCGCCATTATTGTACTGCTGGCTTTGGCTGCCACTATCCTCCTCAGCAAATTGAAAAGGCGATAAGCACGTCATCTTAGTATTCATCATAAGAAATAAAGGAGAAGATCGTATGCTGCAGAGCAAGAAGGTTCTTATCTATGAAATAGTCGGCACAGTCTTCATAGTTTTCTTGGGAAGCGCTTTACATTTTACATATGAGTTTTCAGGGAAGCTGGCTATCGTTGGCGCTTTCTCAGCTGTAAACGAATCCGTTTGGGAGCACATGAAGCTGGCCTTCTGGCCTTCACTCATTTGGCTGCTAATCGAATACTTGCAGCTAAAGAAGCACACCAACAATTTTCTCACGGCTAAAACTTTGGGCACTTGTCTAATGGTAGCCACAATTCCGATTGTATTCTATTCGTACACTGCGGTCAGTGGAAAAAGCATTTTTGCAGTAGACATTTCCACCTTTGTGGTTGCAGTGATAATCGGGCAATTACTGAGCTGCAAGTTACTGACACATAGGCAGCTAGACGAAAAACTCGACAAAATTGCGGTTGCTGCAATCATCCTGCTGGCACTTGCTTTTATACTATTCACTTTCTATCCGCCCCAACTACAAATCTTCAGAGACTCAGTCACAGGAACATACGGAATTCCCTAACAGAAGCAGCAACAGTCCCTATTTCTACTCTCAGCGCGCGCCAATTCACAGATCAAACGAAAAGCACAATAACAAAACCAGGTGTCAAGTCACTTTAGTAAGTAGTTTTTGAAAAATAATCTTTCTCCAGAAGCCACTTCAGTTGAATTGGTTAAGAAACATTTGAGATCCATTGAAGATGGTGAAGTTTAATAGAAAACAGTCTGTCCTTTATTATGCTGAATCGGCAAGGCTTCTAATGCTGAGATCCCTTAGCTAAACGTTGCGTATTAAGGATTCTAGCGTTTTTCTATCTCTAATCGGGCCTTTGTTTTCTGCAGGAAAACCCAGCGGTGATAAGAAAGCAACTCTCGAATCAAAATCTAC
>CAZZLA010000099.1:0-5489 GCA_964655035.1 uncultured Candidatus Bathyarchaeia archaeon
GTTGGGATTGATATGCGTCCCTTCTCGTGTGCCTGTTCCGAGAGAGTAAACTTTTGGCCTCAGCGACCCTTGTAAGGGAAAAAGTTTACCTTAGCGCGCGCTAAGAGACGCAAACATTAAGCAGGGGCTAACCTGTGTTAGCGTTTTAGTTTGCGGTTAAGAATCAACCGAAGAGACCGCTTAGGTGCCGTGCGCTATAGCCTTGTTGACTTGCTAATTCAGAAGGGCATAATTGCAGAAGAGGAATATGCAAGCGAAGTAAAGTCGGTAAGCGTTTTTGTTTTTAATCCCCTATGCCTCGATATGGATTATTTTTGGCGTTGAATTTTGAACGTTTGCCGCGATGCGGGCAATGGATGTAGCGTGCGCTGAAGATGTCCATCACGTGAACTGGAATTTCGCGCCCATTATATCTTACAGTCGCCATAGCGCTCAATCCTGGTCTCTTAACAATTGATGGTTCCCCAAAATCGAATTCGCCGCCGCATTTTAGGCATTTCAGATGAGTGATATTCATTTATGAGTCAACTTCTCGAAGTAACGCGCCTTGCAAAATACAGGGTCATCTTACCTTAAAGATTTTAGGGGAAAACTTTGTTAGGTAACTTTACTTAGCGGAATTGGGTTCAAGTATGACTTTTAAAGAGTTTTCCGCTTGCGCTGCCAGTTTGAAGCCTTCTGCGGCTTGTCGCAAACTGAGCCTGTGCGTAATCATGTCTTTAACGTTCAGTTTTCCAGCCGTCAAAACGGTTAAGGACTGTTTCATGTCGGTTGGGGCTGCGCCATAGGAGGTTTTGATCGTTATTTCATTTCTCCAGAACTGGTTTATGGGAACTGGAACTTTCATTGTTGGGTTTGGCACGGCGAAGAACAGGATGGTTCCGCCTTTGTCCACGCACTCCAACGCGGTTAAAGCCGCTTGCGTCGCACCCGTGCAAACTACAACTTGGTCGGCTAGTCTTCCATCGTTTAGCTCTTTCAGTTTCTGCGGAAGGTTCTCTTTCGTGTCAATCGTTTGGTCTGCGCCGAAATTTTCCGCCCGCTTCAGCCTGTACGGGTTTATGTCAGCCATGAAAACGCGTTTGACACCCTTGAACTTTGCCAGCTGAGCGTGCAGAATTCCGGAAACTCCGCTTCCGATAACCAACAAAGAATCCTCTTTCTCAATTGCGGCAAGCCGCTGTCCTCTCACTACGCAGGCTAAAGGCTCAATAAACGTGCCTTCCTCAAACGACATGCCAGTCGGCAGTTTGTAGACGCCTTGTTCAACGTTTATCTTTGGCACTCTGATGTACTGGGCGAATCCTCCAGGATAATAGTTTGTTGTGTGCAATGTTTCGCACGCGGTGTGGTGTCCTTTCAGGCAGTAGCGGCACTTGTTGCAGGGCACATGGTGCGACACGAAAACGCGGTCGCCAACCTTGTACTGTGTCACGTTTGCGCCTGTTTTTGCTATGGTGCCTGTGGCTTCGTGACCGAGAACTCTGGGCGCTTTTGGAACTCGGTACCATTCGGTGACGTCACTTCCGCATATTCCGCTCGCCATGACCTTCACGAGGATTTCGTCATCTGCGATATCCGGGATAGGCATTTCCTGTATTCTGACATCTCGATTGTTGTAGTATACGGCTACAAGCATAGTGGTTCACCCGAGAAAAAACGTGGCGGTCAGGCTTTTCCCGTTTTTGCCTGTTCAAACAGTTGCTCTGCTTCCTGCGGCGTATAGCCGTTGTGGATTATGGCGCGTATGGCGCGTATGGCGGCCACTGGCTGTTCTGTCTGCCAGATGTTTCTGCCGAGGTTTACGCCGATGGCGCCTTTCTGGATGCCGTCGTAGACGAAGTCGAAGACTTCACGTTGAGTGTCCACTTTTGGTCCTCCTGCAATCACCACTGGCACTGGACAGCCGTCAACGACTTTTTCGAAGTTTTCTTTACAGTAGTAGGTTTTGACGACTCTTGCGCCGATTTCAGCGGCCACGCGGCAGCACAGTGATAGGTAGCGTGCGGTGCGTTTTTCAAGTTCTTTTCCTACTGCGGTTACCGCCATTACGGGTATACCGTAGTCTTCGCATTCGTCAACGAGCTTGGCGAGGTTGGATAGGCTTTGGTGTTCGTATTTGCTGCCTACGAAGACTGACATGGATGCTGCCCTGGCGTTGAGCCTTATGATTTCGCGTACGGACGTGACTATGTTTTCGTTGGCTAAATCTTCTCCGACCACGGTTGCTGCGCCTGACACTCGCAGTATCACGGGTTTAGGTATCGCTGGGTCTATGCAGCTTCTGAGTACGCCTCGTGTGAGCATTATGGCGTCTGCGTATTGCACTAGAGGCTTGATGGTTTCGCCGGGTTTCTCCAGTTTGTGGGTGGGTCCTTGGAAGTAGCCGTGATCTATCGGCAGGAAGAGCGCTTTGCCGTCTGGTTGAATAAGCTGGTTTAACCTGTTTTTCATTCCCCATTCCATTGTTTACTTCTCCTCGGAACTTTTTAGTCTAAGAATTATATAACATGAGCTATTTCTGTTTATTCCCCCAGCATAAGTCATAGGGAAAATAATTGTGAAAAATCTCTGACGGCTCTTAACGGCTCTTTGTTAGTTGGCTCTTAGCAGAGTAAGCGTACTAAATTATTAGCATGAAATACCTGTACGCACTCAAGTGCGCTCTGGACTAAAAGGCTGAAAAAGTTACTGTTTAAAGAGTACATGACTGTGCGTTTGTATGCGGTTAAAGCATATCAGTTTCAATTATTTTTTGCCGCCGCCCATACAAACTTGAGACAAATGTGATCGCACGCGTTAAACTATTATCTTTCATTTAAGATATTATTTAGTTGAGGGCCATTTGCTTGTTAACTATTGCCATAATCGGAAAAACTAATACTGGAAAAACAACCTTATTTAATGCAGCCACCCTTCTAAACGCGAAAATATCCAATTTTCCATTCACCACAAAAAAGCCTAACGTAGGCACAGCATACGTTTGCGACGTGTGTGTTTGCAAAGAAATAGGGTTAAAAGACAACCCGTTAAATTCTGCATGCATAAATGGATGGCGATATGTTCCGATAAAACTCGTGGATGTGCCCGGATTAATTAAAGACGCTTGGAAGGGGCGAGGACTTGGAAATCAATTTCTCTCTGCTATTGGACAAGCGGATGCGCTTATCCACGTGGTGGATGCCTCTGGTTCAATTGATGCTGAAGGTAAAATAACTCAGCCTGGAAGTGGCAATCCTGTATCGGATGCAGCTGACATTGAAATGGAAATTTATCGATGGATTGCAGACATAATTGAGCGAAATAGAGAGTCAATAATTCGTGAATCATCTTCCTCATATCTTGCAGAAGCTATTACAAAATC
The DNA here is from genome assembly GCA_964655035.1 of uncultured Candidatus Bathyarchaeia archaeon. GTDB lineage: Archaea > Thermoproteota > Bathyarchaeia > Bathyarchaeales > Bathycorpusculaceae > SG8-32-3. The sequence continues at coordinate 3,365 of CAZZLA010000099.1, forward strand.
CTTATCGGCAATGAAAATGCATTCCTACCAGGCGCTTCAGGCTATAGAAAAAGCAGAGCTTAAAGAAGTTCCTTTTGTAGAGTGGACCACCGACCAGACCATAAAATTTGCAGCGTTTCTTTTACCAATTATCAAACCAACAATTATAATAGCAAATAAGATGGATATCGCCACTGCTGAGAAGTATTTTGAAATATTAACCGACTACTATGGTCGCAGTTTAGTTGCAGCAGGTTCAGCTGAAGCAGAACTGGTGCTAAGAAGAGCAGAGAAAGCAGGTTTACTTCAATACACGCCAGGTCAAGAGAAGTTTAGAATAAAGGAAAATGCGAAATTAACCCCGAAACAACGGGCAGCTCTTAACTACATTGAAAATAGAGTCATGGCAAAATGGATGAATACGGGTATCCAACAAGCCCTTAACACAGTAGTTTTCAAACTCTTAAAAACTAACATGATTTACCCAGTTAGCGACGAACACAATTTTACAGATCATCACATGAACGTGCTTCCTGATGTATACTTAATGCCAGATGGAACAACGCCCATCGAACTCGCCCGAAGCATACATTCGACACTTGCAGAGAATTATATTCTCGCAATCGACGCCAAAACAGGAGTTAGGCTTCCAAAAAATTACAATCTAAGACATAAAGATGTAATAAAAATAGTAACCCGCCCTAAAGCGAAACAAAAATCGCGACCTTAGCTTCGCAGCACTCTGTTCAAGAAAAAATTTTTGATCCTTCAAACGATGTTTGGTTAAAATTAATGTGAATAGACCAGCAGACGGGGTTTACATTTCTCCTTCTGTTCAAGATTCCATGGTACCCATTGTTCACTTTAACTTCCCTCTCCAATGCTTAGCCCTGTCGTTTCCTCACCTGTTTTTTATTCTATAAGTCTCAATGTCACTTCGGAGTTTGTGATCCTTGTCATCACCAGAAAAATGGTCACCGACCTTACACGTTCTCTCCCTCACTGTTACGTGTTTTTTGAGCGGAAGCAAGGATCAGCCCAAACTCCTTTTTTAAAACGGTGATTAACCTTGGAGCTTGAAGACGTTTTCCGCTCAAAAACAAGTATGCGCATTTTGAAGCTGCTATTTAAGTTTGGTCAACTAAACACGTCAAGCATAGCGCAAAGACTTAGAACAAACTACGAGACGGCATTAAGGCACTTGAGTTTGCTTGAGAAGGAGGGCATAGTCACAGAAAGGATGAGTGGCAAAACGCGGTTTTTCCGTTTCACGAAGTCGTTGAAGGCACAGGCTGTAATGAAAGTGTTGGAAGAGTGGGACCGATAAAGGGAATAGTGAACAGTCATGACCGACTTGTTAGCGAGACCCTGCGATGCATGCGGTAAGCCCATCTGCGGCGGTTACAAACACTGTCCAAAATGCAACATCTACCTAGCTTCATGTGCAATTACATTCTGCAAAGCAAATAGGATGTGTTTCCAGCGAAGTGCCCGATGTGCGGTGGAAAAATGGATCGGTAGCGCGCAAATCCCAAACTCAAGATTTACCCCTATTTCGCGCGCGCTAAAAACGGATTAACATCTGGCTAACGCCAAAGTTGGATAGCCAACGATAGCCTACTGCAGCAATCGGAACCTTGAAGAATGCTAAGATTATTACATTTCAAGTGGGGTTGTGAAGATTATAGCTCAGAAAGAAACAATACGGGAAATAATGGCTCGAGAGGAATTGGTTAGAGAAAGGATAGATGAAAATGGGGAGAACTGGACAAAGAAATATGTTGGTGGGGGAGCTCATTTTCTAAACTGGTTAGAGCAGTATAAAGAAGTCTATGGAGAAAAGAATGTAGAGATAGAAGAGGTAGATTCAAGAGGATTTAGCTGTTTTGAGAAAGGTAACGAAAAAATGTATAGAATTTGGGTAAAAGAAAGGAAGTGATTAATGCACGTGTGTGGGTTTGGGATTAAATTTTAATCAAAAAAAAATTGTTGGTCGTTAGATGGCACAAAGGCAAAAAGCACTTGAACACTTCAGGGCGCGCGCGGGTTGGATTGGGATTAAAATTTACTGCTGCTGGGACGAAACGGTTTGGATTGGGGTTAAACTAGTTCTGTTTCTCAAAAAAAGTATCAGCAATGTGAAGAT
>CAZZLA010000100.1:0-5482 GCA_964655035.1 uncultured Candidatus Bathyarchaeia archaeon
AAAAAGCTACTTACGTTTTATTAGCGCGCGCTAAAATTCTAGATAGCATTTTGACTTCTAATATGCACTTAAAACTTTGTAACAAACTGTTTCTTGTTACTGCTTTCAAAGTTGATATAAAAAAAGGAAGGAAACTGTTCTTATTCCTTCACTTCTTTAAAATATGATCCTGCAAGCACTACTAGCACGAATGCTACAATAACGTTAACGGCGTCTTGCGCGAACAATTGGCTGTTAGGATCGACGAACATCAGCACACCATTAGCAAGCAAAAGCGCTGCCAAGACTAGCACTATTAACCCTACAACTAACTTGTCGATTTTCATAGAGAACCATGTCAGCTAATTTGCCTTATAACATTTTTTAGATATGCTGTCATATCTTAAGATTCTGAATGTGATTTCCTGATAACAACCACAAGAATTTAAGAGCATATTTAGGCTATTTCTATGCTCAAGGGTGCATAGTCATAAACTTCGTTGAAATAATGGCGTTGTACAGAGCTTTCTCAGTCGGCCGCTTCAGGTGTTCACGCACAACACCTAAAATCGGCATAGCTGACCTTCAAAGCGAAGGTTACGTCCTAAAAGTCACAAAGAATTCAGCCAGTAAGTTCTGTCTTAATTGTATCCGAGATTTTTTTACTAACTAAGGCCTCAGATTCACGGAGGATGCAGATTATCTGACTATTCATTCCTCTTGAGAGAGGCTTTCATATCTTGAGAAAAATCTGGATTTGATACGATAGTTTTTATTATTTTCCAAGAATTACCATAGTTGGCAATTCTAACCATTGTTGATTTTTTTAGCTACAATCGGAAGGGAGATGTTCCATGTTAGCAAAGTCTTATAATATATAGCTGACTAAATCAATGGAAGGCGCGTGACTTATGGACATAGAATTAAAGGATTATGAAGACCTGAAAGAGGCGTATCAAGGCAGATACGAAGGCGATGACTCATATCTTAGAAGGATAAGTGATGAAGTTAACGCTATAAAAGACGAGTATGAAGGCTTTGGGACATATTTGCTGCGATTAAGCAATGAAGCTAAACCGAGAGGCGGCTACGGCACGAAACCTTTTCCAAAATCAATAATTGCGGTTTCTGTGGCGTCATTAGCTGTTGCAGGCATTGGTTTGTTAACCTATTTCTTCAAGGTCAAGAAAGAAGGCCACAATCGCATAAGACTTTAAAGATATGTTTGTATAAATCAGCGCACGTTAAGGTTCTGACTGTTATTAGCTAATAACATTATTTCTCCAAGGGCGTGCAGCACCTTTTTGGAGGTTGATGTCTGCGACTTTTAGCCATGTTAGTTCTATTGGTCTTAATCCGAGGTCTTTGAACATTGATAGTTTCAGTTTCATTTCTATTCTTGTGTTGTTGATTAGGAAATCTACGAGTTTCTCGTTTGGTCCTTCTCGTTTTTTGTCGTAGCGTTGGTAGAATGGTTTTTTCCATGTTAATCCTTCGGATTGCATGTATAGGTCATATGCTTCCACCAAGTTTTCTTTGTGTCCGTTTCCACATGTTTTGTTTGCTATGAAAAGCTTTACAGCTTCTGGGTCTGCGGTGGTGCAGTTTCTTTTTAGGTGTCTCAAAAGCTTGGCTACTTTCTTGATTGTTGATTCTTCGTAGGCGTTTCGTTTCATCCACAGCATTACGTTGACAATATTCATATTAAACTGGGATGCTGTTTCTTTCTGTGGGGGATGATGTCGCCGTCCCAGTCTGATAGGGAAAGATGACGAATGTAATGGACAGACCCCTTTAAGATAAAACGTTATATGCGATTCTTCCTGTTCTAAGTCAGAGCCAAACAAGACTAAGAAAACCCAGCACCCCACGATAACAGAAAAAAACAAGAAAATGCGGCTTACCGCGACATACAATCAATCATTTTGCTGCAGGTCAAGCATTCTTCGGGTATGGGCGTGTTTATCGGACGCCGCTTCAAGTACCCAAAATGATGCATACAAGCCACACTTTCTTCCGCATCTTCTTCAATTTTCATCTCCAAAGCTTTTTCCTCTTCATCCACGGCGTCGTCAACTTCCGGGTTTTTCGGCTGTTCTAAACTCCCCACTTTTGAAAGGCATTTAGGACAGGCGTAGTACTCCTCCACTATAAAACCTGAGGAAACCATTGCCAAAAGCGGTGTTTTGAACTCTTCCCCACAAGTGCTGCATCTGGAGATCGCGTGGGTCGCAGAGAACCCACTGCTTTCAATTCCAAACTTAAATGAAGTAATATTTCTTTCCATTTTTAAACCTCTGCGGGACACATACAGGAATATCTGAAATAGCCATATTTAATAAACTTTTTTGTTTACAAGTACAACAAAAAGACACAAGAAAAAAATGGGCCGAGCCGGATTCGAACCGGCGGTCTTCGCCGCGTGAGGGCGACGTCCTAACCGAGCTAGACTACCGGCCCAATTGCATTTCTGAATCCCAAATACTAATCAGCCCTTCATAAAACCTTTCCCTAAACGCAGCAACCAGAACCTAAGGTGCACCATATTGAATAGGTCAGATAAAACCGAAAACCTTGAAAAAATCTACAAGAACGAGCATTTCCTGCTATTCCTGTGCTTCATAGCTAGCGCCTTAATAGGATACTTCCTCACACACCAAGTAGTATTGTTCGGCGCCTAAAATTCCTGAGCAACAACTTTCTTTATTTTTTAACCCAAGGCGCAGGCACAGCTTCGCCCCTAAACCATCTAAACACTTCGTCCCCAATCGCATTATTTGAAGCCACAACGCTCTCATCAACCGACTCAACAGTGATAATCGCCATTTTACCCATAACGATTCAACCTCCAGACAAAAAAGGAAAGGAGTTTCATTAATAGGCAGTGTTTCCTTTCTCAAACTATAAAAAACTCAGAATCCAAATAAAAACATCAAACTAACCTCCAATACAGTCACAACCCCAATCAGAAAACTTCAAAACACTTCAAATCATCTTGAAAAGGTAACGCGCTCCGCCGAGGTAGCTCAGCCTCACCTGAAACGGCGATTTCTTCACTTGAAGCGAATTTTTCTCCCACACAACTTTGCCTTTTTTACACAAGAGTGTTATAAGCATATTATTTTCAGATTAGACTGTGGGAAAGCTCCTGAAAAATAGTACTCATGTAATGTTCAGTTAAACTTCTAATTCGCGCGCGTACTACTTCTCTTTTAATTTGGGAATTATATTAATTGCCCATTCAATTTTAGTGGAGTAAGCTTCACGCAATTTTGGAGAAGTAGCGGGTTTCCATTCTTTAGCCATCGCAAGCACTCGACTTTTATATTTACTAATCTTGCTATTTCGTTTTGGCTTTTTCCTCATCGATTTATATTGTTCGCGGTTCATATTCAATCTCTTCTAGTTCAAAGCATTATACCTAGCATATAGAAGTTTGCCCTCCTTTTTTGATTTAGGGCGTTTGTTTTGAGTTTAGCGTGTGCTTTTTATTCAGAGGAGCATGTGTCCCTTATGCTTCACCATACTGTGCATTCTTAACTCATCAGGATTGGAAAAGTGGGCACAGCAAATCCTGCACTTAAATTCGAGTATGCTAAACGGCACAAATGCTATTTCCTTATGACTTTTGTAACCCAATCTTCCTTTCTCTCCCCAAAAAACCGTTTCCTAAATCCTTGTTATATAATAGCACCGACGCTAATAAACCACTGAATTTCTCCACCACACAGGGAACGGTGCGCCTATGATGATAAACACGTCAGTATGAGCGGGGATTTCAGTTCACTTCTGTTTTTCCCGAGATGATTAACGCAAATCGAACTCTGAGGTGCCTTAGCATGCTATACCTGATAAGTCAAGCAGAACAAAGAGCTCTTATTCCTTAGCCTCCCACGCTAGGAGATTTGATGCTTTTTAAGCGCGCGCTAAGGCAAGGATTATCTTTGTCCGTGGTTACGGAGCATAAAATAAGATATTTGGTGTTTCGCGTTAAACAACCATCAGTGAATAGGAAAGCAAGTAGACAAAGATGAATAATGCTCCCGCTTTCTTGTCGACCTTGTCTCTTAGTGCAAGAATTAATATGACAACGATAGAACCCAATATCGCATACAAACCTGTGGTCCTAGCGAGTTCACCAGATACTGCTTGTGGAAAAAAGAAAAATCCGATTCCAATGGAAAAAGAAGCATCAAAAAGACAGCTTCCTATGACGTTGCCTATGGAAAGCTCGTATTGTTTCTTGCGGAGGGCTGTTATAGAAACCACTAATTCTGGGAGCGATGTTCCAATCGCGACTACAAAGAAGCTGACAAGATACTCGGAAATGTTAAAACTTGCCGACAGCGTAATTACTGATTGAACCACAGCATAGGCTCCAATCGCAACGCCTACGAAGCCTAAAAAGGTTATCATCCAGTCGCGAAAGTGGGGAAGATGTCTCTCGTCGGCACTTGCCATTGCCAGCTCTTTTTCCTCATTATTTTTTGCCATGATACTTCTAGTCAATAGTATGAAGACTAGCCAGCTCGCCATCAAAAATAGCGCGTTGATCCTCGTAATGTAACCTTTCTCAGCCATTGATACCGCAAGTATGAGCGCTAAGACCTCGCAGGCCCCGATGACCAACACCTCTCTTTTCTTCACTTTAAACTTTCCAGCTAAGAATGGAAGAAGCCCAAACACCAACGTCATCTGGGCTAAGGCTGATCCCAAGGAGTCCCCGATGTTTATGTCTCCGTGAGCCATCGCTGAGGAGGTGATTGAGTTGACGATCTCTGGCAAATCCGTACCTAAGGAAACTAGTACAAGACCGATCACCAGCGGAGAAATCTTCAATGCTGAAGCTATATTTACCGAGTGCCCAACTGCCTTGTCACTGGAATAAGCCATAAGCACGATTCCTATGATGAGAACTGCGACTGCAACTACTATCTCAAAGATCAACTTGGAATATTCCCCTGCAAATACGATTGGTTGTTTGTTGTAATTATTTGAGCATTATTATCGGTGTAATGATTTATGTCGATTTAATACTTATAACTCATTTTTGGAAGTATGTGAACGCGCGCACGTGTTATCTGCAAAGAGAAGCTGTGAGGTTTTATCCCGTCAGGTAGAATTTTTTGTTAGTGCTACCCCGACGCCGTCCTAGTTATGCAAATCATTTTAGAGTTTAAAAATTGCCGAATTTTGGAGCTACCCTGAAGGTATAAAGTAGTTATGCGCGCTCTACACAAGAGCCTCAAGAACACTGAGATCTATATTACTATAGAGCGGACAATGTTTGGAGAAAACGGAAACGACGAGTTCACCGTGAAAGTGGCTGAAGACCCAAAAGAGATAAAAGCACTGCTCGAAGTAGGATTTGAATACGTTTGCCAGAAAGATAGCTTAATATTTCTGAGGAAACGTAAATGAATAAGCTTTCCCAAAAAGTATCTGAGGTAATCCAAATAGTTGCCGAGGTAGCTCAGCCTGGGAGAGCGCTCGGCTGAAGACC
>CAZZLA010000101.1:0-2310 GCA_964655035.1 uncultured Candidatus Bathyarchaeia archaeon
ATTAATGTTACATCAACGTTTTCGGGGAATTTTTTCACATCCATGAGGGGGCTGTAAACCACCTGAATTTTCTTAGCTATCTCCAGCAGCAATTCGTCTTGGTCGAGAAACGACATGTGACAGCCTGAACAGCCGCTGAGCCAAATAGTCGCAACTTTGGTTTTCTTTACTGCTTCCATTTTCGCTGTCTCCGTTCTGTGATAAACTCGGCAATTTCATTATTCTTGGTGTGAGCGACAGGTTCACCTTCTATGTAAATTGCGCCGACTGGACAAACCTTAGCGCACTTCCTACACGACGTGCACGAACAAGAGTTAATCCACTGGTTATCCAAGTCCATTATGACCTGCGCGTCTTTTCCTCGCAGCCTCAAATCCAGCGTGTGCACGCCCTCGATTTCGTCGCAAACCCTTATGCAACGCGTGCATAGGATGCACCTGTTCCGGTCGATAACCAAGAAATCATGAGTGGAATCAATCTCCTCTTTCGTGAAGTTGCGCTCAAACATACTGTGGTCCACCCCCAGCTGATTCGCCAAGCTCTGCAGTTCGCAGTGGTCGTTGGCTACGCATACTGAGCAAACATGAGTTCTTTCGGAAAGAAGCAGTTGCACCGTCATCTTGCGATACTCGTGAAGCCGCTCCGAGTTGGTTGTAACCTCTATTCCGGGGCTAACTGGTGTTGCGCATGCTGGAAAGAGCTTAGGTGAACCAGTAATCTCCACGAGGCACATGCGGCATCCGCCGTAACTGGTTAACCCCTCCAAGTTGCAGAGGGTTGGAATTTCAATCCCGTTATCTTTGGCAGCTTTCAGAATCATCGTGCCCTCTGGAACTTCGACTTCAACGCCGTCTATTTTCAACTTAACAGTTGACTTGCTCATGGCTTACCCTCCTTTTTGAAACATCTACCCGCTTGACAAGTCTTATCCACAATATGCTGAATGTACTCATCCTTGAAGTACCGCAGTGTCGTGATAACCGGGTTAGGCGCCGTTTGTCCAAGACCGCAGAGACTTGCGTCCCTTATGTAGACGCTGGCTTTCTCTAACGTAGTTATGTCTTCCATTCTGCCTTCGCCCTGAGTGATTGCTTCAAAAATTTCCTTTATTCTTGCAAGACCTGCCCGGCAAGGAGTACATTTGCCGCAGGACTCGTCCACACAGAACTCCGTGAAGAACTTCGCCGTGTCCACCATACAGGACTGGTCATCAAGCACGACGATTCCACCGGAACCCATTATAGCGCCGACCTTTTTCAGAGATTCGTAGTCTATCGGCTGTTCCAGAAGAGTTTCGGGCAAGCATCCGCCTGAAGGACCACCAACTAAGACCGCCTTAAACTTCCCTTCTTCCTGAACTCCGCCGCCTATGTCGAAAACAACTTCTCTAAGTGTAATCCCCATCGGAACCTCTATCAGTCCCGGGTTGTTGACTTTACCAGTTAAAGAGAAGCATTTAGTTCCCGTGCATTTAGATGTGCCAATTTTGGAAAACCATGAACCACCGTTCAAAACGATTAGAGGAATGTTGGCTATCGTCTCAACGTTTTGTATAAGTGTAGGTTTTCCCCACAAACCCGAATTTGCGGGGTACGGAGGACGCGGCCGAGGCATGGCCCTTCTGCCTTCAACAGAAGCAAGTATGGCCGTTTCTTCGCCAGCCACAAATGCTCCAGCGCCTAACCTGAGTTCAACATCAAATTTGAAAGGAGTCTCAAGAATGCTGTCGCCTAAAAGAGACATTGATCTTGCTTGGGCGATGGCTCTCTGCAACGTCTGAATAGCCAACGGATACTCCGCTCTAATGTAAATGTAACCCTTCTCTGCACCTATGGCGTAAGCAGCTATCAGCATGCCTTCAAGAATAGCGTGCGGGTCCGCTTCAGCCAACGTTCGGTTTGCAAAGACACCGGGGTCTCCCTCATCCAAGTTAGCCACGATGTACTTGGGAGCTGCATGGGCTCTTGCCACAAGGCTCCATTTTTGTCCCGTTGGGAAACCTGCGCCTCCGCGACCCCTGAGACCGCTGCTGAGAACTTCGTATATAACGCCTTGCGAAGTCATAGTTGCCAAGCATTTGGCGAGGGCAGCGTATCCGCCCATTGCAATGTAATCCCGAATTCTGTGGGGGTCTATTTTGCCGGCGTTTCTTAGAACCAAACGTTTTTGCTTCTTGAAAAACGCTTCGTTTCTGTACAGCATTTCTTTTACTGGTAAGCCTAAAACGATGTGGTCTCTTACTATTTCTCGGACTTTTTCAGGGGTGACGTTCTGGTAGAGATAGTCTCCTGGTTCAATTACTACAACTGG
>CAZZLA010000101.1:2320-5452 GCA_964655035.1 uncultured Candidatus Bathyarchaeia archaeon
GTTCTGGCGACTTTGCACTCTTTTTCAACGCCAAACTCCTTAACTGCATCCTCAAATGCCTTCAACACTTTGAAGGCGCCGAAAGGGACGCATCCGCTTGAACAGCACACGTTTATTCGGTATTTGTAGGCTCTTTGAAAGTCCAGTTCATGTTCAGCAATAGTCTGAAGGTCAGCTAGTTTCACTCTTTTGCACCTCCAAGTACCTGTTTGATTCTTTTTATCACAACTTCTTTTGTTGCTTTGCCGATGACTTCCTCATCAACAACTATGGCTGGCGACATTGCACATGCACCTATGCACCGTGTGACAAACAGCGAAAGTTTTCCGTCAGCTCTGGTTTCTCCTCTTTTAACGTTGAATTCGCGTTCAATGGCTTGCATGATTTCATCAACGCCTTTCACGTAACAAGCGGTTCCCATACAGCCTGTAACTATGTGCTCACCAGGTTTTGTCAAGTTGAAGAAGCTGTAGAACGTTGCCACTCCAAAAACGTGGCTGGGGGGAAGTTTAAGCGATTGGGAAATGTCCATCAGCAGGTCTTTGTCGAGATAGCCGTAGATTCCTTGAGCTTTGTGAAGTATTTCCAGAAGTGCGCTTTCTTGATACTCGTGTTCCTTCAGCACTTTCTCTAACATTAAGCGGCGATTGTTGTCCTTAGACAAGGATCCAATCCTCCAAAATCTTGATTTCTAACATGCTTCAAGCTCACCCCAATATCTCAGGTGTTACCTGAAAAGCAGTTGTATATAAGGTTAGATAGCGAAAACATAAAAACTTATGGTGAAGGGTGACCGTCGCGGCTTAGCGCAAACGGTTAAATTTGTATTGTTAGGGGGAAGAAGCTCTAAACCCGTTAAAATTCTTGAAAATTATCTGCAAGCCATGAAATTTGCTGTTTCATGTCAAATCGTGGTTCATCTTTGGGAAACCCATAAATGTTGCAATCGCACACTACTTCCAACAAAATTACCCGTTATGAGGTCATACGGAGAGGATAAAGATATGCGTATAATATTAAAAGAAGACTTTGCCAAATTTGTTAACTCAATGATAAAGGATAAGTCCTTAAATGTTATAGGTGTCAAATCGAAGGGCAGCAAATTCGCTTTTGGACAGCTAGACTCTGCAGGCGAATTGCGGTTGGATTATGACGTGACGCTTCTTCCGCCAAAGAAGTACTTCTTCCCTCAGCGGGAAACTTTGGTCACTTATAACGTGGCTAACGGATTTTTTGCCAAGGATCCTGCTGATTTTAAGCCTACCGTAATCGTGGGCGTTCACCCCTATGATATTGTGGCTTTGCTTCACATGGACGAGATTTTCAGAGAAACCAAGTCAGACCCCTACTATTTTGAAAAGAGAAAAGCATCCATAATCATAGGCGTTAACATCCAAAAAATGTCCAAATGGTGTTTTGCGCCGTATATGGGCTGCGCCACAGTTGACTATGGCTATGATTTAATGTTGACTGATCTGGGTAACAGGTACGCCATCAACGTCGGTTCCCAGAAGGGCGAGGCGCTTCTGTCGAAATACGCCAAGAACGTTACCGATGCTTTTGCGCGAGACATTCAGTTGGTAGGTCATAAGAAACGGGAAATAATGAACATGCCGCAGCAGAAGTTCAATTTTGACACCGAACTAATCCCTGAGCTTCTGAAAAAAAGTTATGAAGAGAGCAGTTTTTGGGAGAAACACGCTGAGAAGTGTTTAGCTTGTGGCTCTTGTGTGTTGGTTTGTCCAACGTGTTATTGTTTTGATGTTAAAGAGAATCCTGATTTATCCCTTAAGGAAGGTGAGCGAATAAGGACGTGGGACGGCTGCTTACTAGAAGATTTCGCCAAGGTTGCTTCGGGAGAGAACTTCCGTCCTACAAGGCCTACGCGGTACAGGCACAGGTACTTCAAGAAAGGCAAGTACCTGTTCGACCGATTTGGTTTCATTTCATGTGTTGGCTGTGGCAGGTGTTCTTCGACCTGTCTGCCTGACATTGCTAATCCGGTTAAGCTTTTCAACGACATGTACAATGAAGTCATCAACACGGGTGCGCAAGTGGCCCCTGCGGCTCAACCTGAAGTGAGTATTGAAACGGAAGGCAACATAAACTACGTTCCAAAGCTGGCGACTATTGTTAAGAAAGTACCTATGACCGATCACGAAATTTTGTTTGAAATAAAATTGGATGATGGTTCCACCCTGAATCACAAGCCTGGTCAGTTTGTTCAAGTTTCTGTTTTCGGCGTAGGTGAAGCCCCGATTTCTGTGTCGTCATCGCCGACGAAGAAGGGCGCATTTGAAATTTGCGTGCGCAAAATCGGAAGTTTGACCACTAAGCTGCACATACTTAATGAAGGTGACAAAGTTGGAATCAGAGGCCCGTTTGGAAACGGCTTTGACACAGAGTTCTTGAAGGGCAAAGACATCTTATTTGTTGCAGGCGGTCTCGGCATTGCGCCGTTGCGGTCGATGTTAAACTATGTTTTGGATAAAAGAGCGGATTACGGTCGCGTTACCCTGCTGTACGGATGCAAAGAACCGCGTGAACTGCTTTTCGGCGATGAGATGGTTGCCTTGGAGAAAAGAGAGGATGTGGATTACAAGCCTACGGTTAACTGGTGCCCTGAGAACGAAATATGGACCGGAAACGTAGGCGTGATTACCACGTTGATTCCTCAAGTTAATTTTGATCCCGAAACCACTTACGCGATTGTGGTTGGTCCACCCATAATGTACAAGTTCGTTATAGCTGACCTGAAAAAACGGAATGTTCCTGACGACCACATGATTCTTTCTCTTGAGCGGAGAATGAAGTGCGGCGTTGGAAAATGTGGGCACTGCCAGATAAACGAGATTTACGTGTGCAAGGATGGTCCAGTTTTTAATTATGCAAAAATTAAAGGAGTACCGGAGGCGTTATAATGAAACCAAAAGTAGCTTTCTTTGACTTCGCGGGTTGCGAAGGCGACCAGCTGCAAATAGCAAACTTGGAAGAAGAACTTCTTGACCTGCTGGGGCAGGTTGAAGTCGTAACCTTCAGGGAAATCATGAAGGAACGAAGTGACAACTACGACATCGCATTCGTCGAGGGGTCTTGCACAAGGCTTCAGGATGAAGACAGGCTGAAGAAAAT
>CAZZLA010000102.1:0-5367 GCA_964655035.1 uncultured Candidatus Bathyarchaeia archaeon
CTTCAGTTAACCTCACCTTAGGAGCTAATACTATCTTCGCATTTTAATATAAACAGTTATGGTGAAACACTGTCTGCCTACTGCAGAAGCAAATTGATAACTCTCAGTTACGGGATGTGCTCTCGCTGACTGATGGGCGATTTTTTGTTTATAGCCCCTCTACAAATAGAATAAACCATTAGTTGACTAAACCTAGGGTTCATAGCTAGCTGCTCGAGAAAGACTATGGCCCACTTTTATATACCAATAAATAGTGTCTGAGAGGATTCTGTGAAGTCTTCGGTTGATTGGGGATTCATGTGAAAAATCGGATGATACTAACGGGATAATGGTGTCATCAAATTGGCATGAAAAGAATATTGGATACTTCAATCTGTTGAGAGGTAACAGAATCAAAAGATTCAGGATATTTTCTGTGGCATTTTTAGTTATATTTTAGGGACACTTGAATATTAGAAGTCTCTCTATTTTCAATGGCGAATCCAAAATGGGGCACGGACATGGGCATGGTGGCGGTGGTCATCACCATGATAGAAGCCCAAACGGCCAACGTTCTGATGTGAAAAACCCTAACAATCCTGAATACGATAAAGATCAAGAGAACCGTGAGCATCAGCGAGAAGAAAATAAATCCGACGACGAAGAGTGAATAATTCGCACTCTTCATTTTTTTCTTAAACTATCGCTTAGGAACCTTTAGCATCCTCATAGTATGAAAACATCAACCGAATTTTCACAACTAAAACCGTCAACCGACAACTTCACAGAACCCATTTTTTAATGTTTTCCACGCTTCCGTAAACAATCCAGTTCAAAGATTTTCATTCCCATTCTATGGTTGCGGGTGGCTTGTGCGTGTTGTCGTAAACCACTCGGGTGACTTCTGGTATCTCGTTGGTTATCCTCGTGGAGATTGCCTCAAGCACGTTGTAGGGGATTTGGGCGAAGCTTGCGGTCATGGCTTCGCGGCTTTCCGCGGCTCGGACGGCGACCACGTAGCCATAGGCTCTGGCGTCCCCTTTCACGCCCGTGGCTTTGGTGTCCGTTAACACCGCAAAGTACTGCCAGAGGTGTTCCGCTAAATCGTTCTTCTCGATTTCATCTGTCACTATCTTGTCGGCTTTCTTGCCGATTCGGACTTTTTCCTCGGTTAACTCGCCGATAATTCTCACCGCCAATCCCGGTCCTGGGAACGGCTGCCTGTTGACTATGGCTTTGGGCAACCCCAGCATCTCGGCGACTTTTCTCACTTCGTCTTTGTAGAGGTCGCGCAGCGGCTCCAAGATTTTCTTGAACTTGATTTTATCTGGCAGCCCTGCCACGTTGTGGTGGCTTTTTATCTTGTCCGAGTGCTTCCTGAAGCCCGACTCGATTCTGTCGGGGTAAATCGTGCCTTGAATCAGGTAGTCAGCACCTGCTTTCTCAGCTTTTTCTTCGAAAACCCGTATGAACTCTGCCCCGATGCCCTTCCGCTTCTTCTCCGGGTCAATCACGCCTTTCAGTTTAGCCATAAACCTGTCTTGCGCGTCGGCGATTACAAGGTTTATGTTTAATTTTTGGAACGTGTCTCTGATCGCTTCGGGTTCGCCTTCCCGCATGAAGCCGTGGTCCACGAAAACCGCAGTGAGCCTGGCATTCAACGCCTCTGCCGCAAGCGCCGTGGCGACACTGGAGTCTATGCCTCCGCTTAAGCCAATGATGGCTTTGCCTTCGCCTACTTCCGCTTTTAACTCGTTAACCATCTTCGCTATTATGTCGCCCATCTGCCAGTTCGCCTCGCACTTGCAGACTTCAAAGATGAAGTTGCGGAGCATGCGCTCGCCATGTTCCGTGTGAATAACCTCAGGATGCCACTGCAACCCATAGATGGGCTTCGTCTTATGCCTGAACGCGGCGACTGGACAGCTTCCCGTGTGCGCCAACACCTCAAACTCAGGCGGCAACGAAAACACCGTGTCGCCATGGCTCATCCAAACTTTCTCTTTTCCGCCTAAGCCTTCCAGCACGCCCACAGGCTTGTCAATAGCAACATGGGCAATTCCGTACTCCTTGCAACTTGCAGGCTCCACTTTTCCCTGGACGAGCCGAGCAACAAGCTGATGCCCATAACACAAGCCCAAAACTGGCAAGTTCAGCTCCAAAATTCGCGGATCAAGCCTCGGCGCATCAGGCTCATACACGCTTGAGGGTCCGCCTGAGAGGATCAAGCCTTTAACGTTGAATTTCTCGTTTAGCTTCTTAATCTCGTCTGGGGTTATGTCTTGCGGCACGATTTCCGAGTAGACGCCGTGCTCCCTGATTCTTCTGCCTATCAGGTGGCAGTACTGTCCCCCGAAGTCTAGCACCAGTATGGTGTCATATTTAATCTGCATTTTTGCTTGGCTCACATTATTTTGGGTCTTGCTCTAGTAATTTAATATTGCTATCTGATTATTGTCAAACAAGAATGAAGTTTCCCATGTCCCGCCTGGCGTATTTCCTTTTTTTACATGTGTTTCGCTTTCCATCTTGGGCGGGAAAAACTAAACTTATATAAATATAATCGGTTGATTATCAGAAGCGTGTTTCGAAAAGTCTGATTTGATTGGAAAAACGTGCAAGAGGCAATGGTTATGGAGTTAAACGAAACCGACAAAAAAATCTTGAAAAACCTTTTAGAAGACGCCCGGTTCTCAAGCAGACAAATAGCCAAAAACGTAGGCGTCTCCGTCGGCACGGTGCTTTCACGAATCAAAAAGATGGAAGACGACGGACTCATAAAAGGCTACTCAGTCATTCTGGACCACGAAAAACTCGGCTACGAGCTTACTGTCGTAACGGAGATAACCGTCTCCAGGGGCAGGCTCACCGAGATGGAAAACGAAATAGCCAAAATTCCCAGCGTGTGCGGCGTCTACGACGTTACAGGCTTGACCGACGCCGTGATTATCGCAAAGTTCAAGACCCGCGAAGACCTCGGCAAATTCACCAAGCAACTGCTGGCTTTGCCCTACATCGAACGAACAAACACGCACGTCGCATTAACAACGGTGAAAGAGAACTTCCGCCTTCTCTGAAACTGGCAGCACCTTTCAACGTTTCACTTTTTCCTTTTTGTACTTAAGCTCAGGACGGGCAATGGTTATCTGTGTGCCCGCCGCCACCGGACTGGTGATCCACACGTTTCCGCCTATAACCACGTTGTCACCCACTACTGCGTTAGCGCCGAGAAGGGTGGCTCCTGAATAAATCACCACGTTGTTTCCCACGGTTGGGTGTCTCTTTCTTCCTTTGATTATCTGTCCTTTTTCATCTTTCGGAAAGCTCAAAGCGCCAAGAGTCACGCCCTGATAAAGCTTCACGTTGTCGCCGATTTCCGTGGTTTCCCCGATGACTACGCCTGTGCCGTGGTCGATGAAGAAGTTCTTGCCGATTTTCGCGCCCGGATGAATGTCAATACCCGTCAACGAATGCACATGCTCGCTCATTATCCGGGGGATAAGCGGGATTCCCCTCAGGTAAAGCTCATGGGCTATCCGGTAAGTTGTTATCGCCAAAACGCATGGGTAGCTAAGAATCACCTCTTCATTGCTTACAGCAGCGGGATCTCCATCATAAGCGGCTTGAATATCCCCGCTGAGCAGCGATCGTATCTCAGGCAACTTCTCCAAAAGCTCCTTAGCCACCACCCGTGCCCTTTTTTGGCAAAATTCCTCAGGGCACTCCTTTATATTCCGGCAAATGTACTTGAGGTTCTTTTTCACCTCATCCGTTAACCGATCATAAATCGACGTCAACGTGGCACCGAGAAAATATTTGATGTTAGCTTTCGTGATGTCCCCTTTTCCCAAATATCCTGGAAAAAGCACCACGAACAGGTCCTCAAGAACTTCAATAACCACCTTTTTGGATGGCAAATCTCTTCCTTCAAGATGATCCATGCCGCCAAACGTTCGATAATTCTCCACCACGTCACCTACGAGCTTCGGCAAGCCTGCTTCAATCCAGTTCTTCTCCACCGCCTCGTTATTTCTCAAAAGCGTGTCCACTAACTTCTCCGTGCTCCAACAAGAAGTTTCCACGTTTCGATTATCACATTTCTTGCACTCTTTAGGTCGCGGCTGCTTGGACTTCGGCTGCATTATCTACTCCTCACGTTTGATAAATTAGCAAAGCTGAATATAAGAGAAGTGCCCCTTTGCAAGGCTTAACCAACTGGGCGGGCGTTTGACGGCTGCTCTTGGAACAGTGGCGTGCTGAGGTACCGCTCACCAGTGTCGGGAAGGATAACGACCAAAAGTTTGCCCTCGCTCTCAGGTCTCTTGGCAACTTCTAACGCCGCGTACGCCGCCGCGCCAGAGGAAATTCCTACCAGCAAGCCTTCCTTAAGCGCCAGAAGCCGCGCGGTTCGCATGGCATCTTCATCTTTCACTTGAACAACCTCGTCCACAAGGTCCCTCCTTAGCACGTCTGGAATGAAGCCTGCGCCTATGCCTTGAATCTTGTGAGGCCCGGGTTTGCCGCCGCTCATGACCGGCGAGTTGGCGGGTTCCACAGCTACTGCTTTGAACTCGGGCTTGAGGGGTTTGATGTACTCTGCTGTGCCGGTGATGGTGCCGCCTGTTCCAACGCCTGCCACCAGAATGTCAACTTGCCCGTCGGTGGCGTTCCAAATTTCGGGTCCAGTGGTTTCCTTGTGCGCCTTCGGGTTAGCCAAGTTCCTGAACTGCTGGGGAACGAAGCTGTTAGGAGTGTCTGCGGCGAGCGCCTCAGCTTTTTGGATGGCGCCTTTCATGCCTTCCGCGCCCGGCGTGAGAACCAGCTCTGCGCCGTAAGCCTTCAGCAGGTTGCGGCGTTCGATGCTCATAGTGTCAGGCATAGTTAGGATTAGGCGGTAGCCTTTTACAGCGGAGACCATGGCTATGCCTATGCCGGTATTGCCGCTTGTAGGCTCGATGATGATGGTGTCGGGTTTGATTACGCCCTGCTTTTCCGCTTCGGTTATCATGCTGAGGCATATGCGGTCTTTGACGCTGCCGCCTGGGTTGCGGGATTCCTGTTTGGCAAGAACCGTGCATTTTAAGCCGCGGGTTAGGCGGTTTAAGCGTATGAGCGGGGTTTTTCCTATGGTTTCTAGAACGTTGTCGTAGATTTTTTTCATGTTTTCACCAATTTATAACATAGTTATAATTTCGTGGAGCAACGTAAAAACCTTGTTGCTTACCTCAAGCTAATACCGTCTTCTTAAGTTATAAACAAAACTGTGCCGTTCCCCGCTACAAACGAAGTAAAGCCTTTTAATACGATACCTGTTTCTATTATTTGCCATCAACAATCCGCATGCGACAAAACGGGTTGAGCGGGGGTTGCCAAGCCAGGTCAAAGGCG
>CAZZLA010000103.1:0-5327 GCA_964655035.1 uncultured Candidatus Bathyarchaeia archaeon
ATGAGAAGCGTTGATAAGACTGTGCCTTAAAGGGTGAGGCTCATGTCAAAACCATTCTATGTAAAATACGAAACACCGAAAGAAATCGTAGACGCAGCCTATGAAGCCCTCCAAATCGCTTCAAAAACAGGCGTAGTCAGAAAAGGAACAAACGAGGCAACAAAAGCCGTTGAAAGAGCACAAGCAAAACTCGTCATCATAGCCGAAGACGTTGACCCCCCAGAAGTCGTAGCGCACTTACCGCTCCTCTGCGAAGAAAGAAAAATCCCCTACGTGTTCATCCCAAGCAAAGAAAAACTAGGCAGCGCCATAGGGATAGATGTCCCATGCGCTTCAGCGTGCATAATCAAGGAAGGAGAAGCCACAGGACTAATCAAAGAAATCATCACGCGGATTGAGCAGATGAAAAGAGGAGCTCAGTGATGAGCAAATACGAGAAAACAGCAGGACAAGAACTTACACCATCAGAAGTTATTCAAATAATCGGACGCACAGGCGTCACCGGCGAAATCACGCAGGTGCGAGTACGCATTTTAGAAGGAAAAGACAAAGGACGCATCATAACTCGAAACGTTAAAGGACCCGTGCGCGTTCAAGACGTTTTGCTGCTGAGAGAAACAGAAAGAGAAGCAAAGAAAATCACCAGATAAAAAAATCAAGCTGTATTAGAGGAAACCTGAATGCCTAAACCACGAAAATGTTCATTCTGCGGCGACGACTTCCCAGCCGGCACAGGTATGATGTACATCAAAAACGATGGAACCATCTTGTGGTTCTGCTCTGGCAAATGCAAAAAAAGCTCACTGAAATTTAAAAGAGACGCACGCAAGCTCAAATGGACAAAGTACTTCGGCAAAGAAGAGAAAGGACGAGGTTAAAACCGCAATCGCGATCACCGGCAACAGTTTCCAACCCTTTTTTCCCATATCGGCTTGTTGTGAACACAGCCAACGTCAGGCTTGGTTACGTCCCCGTTGAAGTAACTGTAAGCTCCGCGGATGCACTTGCTCGTTTCTTTTGTCCAGCGCAAGGTGGTAAGTATATCCGATTTGGATACGTGTCACCCCTAGAAAGAACGGATTTATTAATACACGCGATATTTCCGTAAAGGTAAAAAAGATGAGCAAGAAAAAGAAAACACAAAAACCAAAAAAAGTCGATTTCCTTGAACTGTCGTCTTCCAAAAAGGCTCGTCTCCTTAAGAAAGCCAAAGAGAACTTGCGACAGAAACTGATGGAAGCAGAATTTTGGCAGTCGTTTGCTAAAACAGAAAGAATCACCATAAACGGGCAAACAATCCAATTTTGAAAACAGCAGTCTCACATGCGCCCGTTAACAACACTTGATTAACGCCATCCAAAACTACGCTGCAATTTTTGGCACCGAACCATAGAAGATATTTGGTAGCGGGGACTAGATTTGAACTAGCGATCTCTGGGTCTCTCACAGCGCTCAGGCGCCGTTATGAGCCCAGCGGGTTAATCCTGGCTACCCCACCCCGCTGAGTTTACGCTTAAAGCGTTTTCTCTGAATCCTTTTAGTACTACCAAACGTCAAATATTAATAGTTTCTTTTTTTACTCAGCAAAAGCATTTTAGTATCGACAATTATTTTGTAGCAATGGTGCAACAGTGAATGGAGAAACCATACTTTCGCGAGATATTCCGCCCAGACCTTGATAATCCAGTTTTTGTTCAGGGGCTTCCAGGGTTTGGCAACGTTGGGAGAATCGCCGCGCATCTTTTGATAAAGTTTTGTGAAGCAAAGCTTTTTGCAGAATTGTATTCGCCGTTTTTTCCAGATTATGTTTCAATTAGTTCAAAAGGAATAGCTCATCTGCCCAGATACGAATTCTATTCCGCGCCCATGGATAAAAACAACCTTGTTATCATGACGGGGGAAACTCAGCCCTCGTTCGACGATGTTTTGGCGCATTACCAGGTTTGCGATGAAATAGTGGATTTTGTCGAAAAGTTAGGCTGCCACTTCATTGTTACAATGGGAGGAGTGCCGCTAACTGAAGAAAAGACCCAAGTGTACATTGCGGCTACGTCGGCGAAGCTGGCAACCGAGTTCATGGAAAAAGGTGCAGTCATATACAGCAAAGGCAGAATAGTTGGGGGCACAGGGCTTACCTTGGCGCTTGCAAAGGAACGAGGATTCGACGGCTTCTGCTTACTAGGTGCAACAACAGGATTCAAAGCGGATCGCGGCGCTGGATTTCAAGTTTTCAAGTTTTTGATGAAGGCTTTAGGAAAAGAGATAAAAGAAGGATTATAAGAAAAACATTGCACCTAAACAAATAGCGGGATCGTGCGCGCATGGTTGAAAACGACGAAAAAAGTAACATCGGCCCATTCGATTTGGACTCAAAATTCACTAGAGTCTTCTTAATTCTAGTTTCGGTTTTTCTGATTTTTGCAGGTCCAACATATGTTTCCTACCTGCTAGCGGATGTGCTTAAAGTGAACTACGTGGCCTCGGTAGCGTCAGGTTTTGCGCTGTTCATCGCAGGTTTAGTGTTAATGTGGTTTCTTATTCGAAAGAAAGTAATTACGTAAAGATGTGCCTCAGATACCCCAGGGTGCATCATCGATTTCAGCTTTTAGGATTCTTCATCGGCAGTTTCTAGATTCTAAAGGCGTGTATTAAGTCTTCTTTGGATTGTATGTTGAGTGTGTTAATTAGAAAAGCATATAAGATATGCCCGAAGATATATCTGGTATGCAGGAATCCCGTATGCAAGACGACAAGAAAAAGCGCCTAGAAGAAATGGTCAACAAGAACGATGAGACCACCAAGAGAACAACCATTATACTAGAAAAAGAAGAAAGGGAATTCATAGACTCCCTCATAAAAGAGGGAAAGGAACCCGGGATCAAACCGCTTATCTCCAAAATGCTTGACGTTTACCGAAGTATGATGATCTACGACTGGCGTTTTCCCGGCGAATACTACTGCGGCATAAGCCGCATCGCCTTCGTTAACGTGGAACTACTGAACATCCTAATCCAAAACATCCCAAAAGAAAAATGGCGCGAAATCGGGAAAAAAATGGGCGCTGCCCTGAAAATCTCGTTGGAAACAACCTTAGGTCTCCAAGCAGCGCAGCGCGAAAACTGGGAAAACATCTTCAAAAGACTCAGGGTGCAGGGATTCGGAGATTTCTACTTGAAAGATAAATACCTCCTCATAAAAACACCACTTATCATCGACTCGGAGATCTGGGAAGGCATGCTGGAGGGGCTGTTCGATATAGAGTTGGACATGAAAACCACCGTGCCACCGCTAGTTTTTGAGATTAAAACGCAAACGCTCCCGACACAATAAGCCGCCGCGTCGCCACAGCTAATATAAGGAGAGGCAGGTTTATTAGGAAGACATCAAGTTAAGGTGCCTTTGAGTGATAAAAGTTGAGGGATCGCGTTCATCCAAGGCGATTGCGTTCATCCCAAGTAAAAGCAATCCCAGAAACTACTGTCTAAAGACGAAAATTTATTCTATACTATGCAGGTCCCTTCAGAAAACACGGGTTTTTTCGAAAAACACGTTTTTGGTTAAAAACAAAATCCGAAAATCCTTTAATGAAAAATTAGGTGATAAAAAATGGATAAAGTAAAATTCGCCATACCAGCAGGCTCCCTGGCCAAAGCAACATTCGAAATTCTAAACCGTTCAGGATACAAAGTCTCAGGTCAAGAACGTACCTACCGACCCACGATAAACGACCCCCGCATAGAATTGAAAATTCTCAGACCCCAAGAAATCCCCCTTTTCGTCGCTGAAGGCCTCCAAGACGTGGGCATCACGGGTCAAGACTGGATCAAAGAAACAGGCGCTGACGTTGAAGTCCTCCAAAACCTCGAATACGGAAAAATACGACTGGTGATAGCCATACCGAAAAGTTTGAGCACAAACTCCATCTCTGAACTCATGGAAGACGCGTGGAGCAAAGAAAAGAACTTCCGAGTCTCCACCGAATACCTGAACATCGCAGCAGAATACATAAAAAACAACCCAGCCTACCAGAAACGCTTCAGCAAGTCAGAACCCCTGATAGTGACGCCGTGGTGGCGAAAAGGCGAAAACCCACGCGCAAAGATTTTCCTGTCTTTCGGCGCGACGGAAGCCAAGCCGCCAGAAAACTCTGACTGCATCATGGACGTCACGGAGACTGGCTCCACTCTGGACGCTAACAACCTGAAGATAATCGAGGACGTAATGCGTTCCTCGGCTGTGCTTATTGCAAACAAAGACGCTCTGGCTGACCAGCAACGGAAAGAAAAAATCTACGACATCCTGACTCTGCTGAAAGGCGTGGTGGACGGTTCCAAGAGAATTCACATATTCGTAAACGTGAAGAAAGCAAACCTGCAGAAACTGCTCAGCGAATTGCCAGCCTTGAGGAACCCGACGGTGGCGCCGTTGGCGGATGAAGTTTGGTGCTCGGTTAACACGATAGTCGAGAAAGACTGCCTCATAACCCTCTTGCCCAAAATCCGCAAGCTCGCCCAAGGCATCGTCGTCTACGAACCCCGACAGGTGCTGGCTTTAGACGAGATAACCAGGAGAGAAAGCAACAAATGCGCGAGCAAATCAGGGTGAGAGTCTGGAAAGCCACAGCACTGCCACCAGACTGGTTCAAAAGACAGGCACCAGACGATAAAGCAAATGAACAAATCGAAAACGACGCCAAAACTATCATAGGCAAAGTGGTGAAGAACGGCGATTCTGCACTGGTTGAGCTTACAGCGAAATTTGATAAAGCCCGCGTAAACCCAAAAAACCTACGAGTCACAGCGGAAGAAACCGAAGAAGCCTACAGCGTAGCCAGCAAAAAGCAGGTTGCCGCCCTCAAATTTATGAAAACCAAAGTAGCCGCCTTCGAAAAACTTGCCTTAGAACGAGCAGAATTCGCAACTGGCAACGATGACATCGCGATTCGAAGCGCACTGCGCCCAATTGAAAGCGTTGGCTGCTATGTTCCAGGCGTACAAGCGGCTTATCCGAGCACCTTGGTCATGACCACGGTTCCAGCCAAGGCAGCGGGAGTTCCCAGAATCGTGGTTTGTTCACCGCCCAACGCAAAGGGCAAGGTAAACCCGTTGGTTCTGGTCGCCGCGGACATCTGCGGGGTAGACGAAGTCTATAAGGTTGGAGGCGCCCAAGCCATAGCCGCCTTGGCTTACGGCACAGAAACAATCCGCCCAGTGAAGAAAATCGTTGGTCCGGGCAGCAAGTACGTGACGATGGCAAAGATACTCGTTTCAAAGGACGTAGCGATTGACATGCCTGCGGGTCCAAGCGAAGTCCTCGCTCTGGCAGAT
>CAZZLA010000104.1:0-5233 GCA_964655035.1 uncultured Candidatus Bathyarchaeia archaeon
GTTTTACCAGCCATGCGTGATTATCGCTGGCGTAGTTCCTTCTTTCTTTAGTTTTTTATGTTTTTTAGCGCCCTTGAACTTGTTGATTTTGACAACACCCGTTTTCAGGCCAACCCAGTACGTGTTGTTCAAGTTTTGATGGTAAACAAATTTTCTCACTGTTCGCTTCAGCTCTTGCGGGGATATCTCGTCCGAGTCCATTACCAGTTCTTTGTCTTTTGTGGCGACGTCGATTTTGAGGCTTGAGTGCAAGAAACTGGAAAGTTGTTCTCCTTTATCGTGCAGTTCCCCTAAATCCACTTTTAGCTTGTTTTTGCGTCTAAAGAGCAAAGTACTCAACTTCAGGGAATGCAATGGTTATTCTAACTTTTAAAAGATGCGCGAACTCGTTTGCAAGCGTTAACGTCAACATGGACCCAAAGGAGCCGCACCAGGCATATTTGGATCCTAATAGAGGTTCATTGCAGAAGCTATAGAGCGGTCTATTCCGCAAAGCGTTGCAGCCTATTTATGCTTTAAATAAGGGAGCTAAAGACTGCTCCAAGCACTGGATACAATTGGAATAGCGGAAAAAGTATAAGAGTGTGAACGTTTTCTCTATTGCAAGCCAAAAGTGACGCATCATGAACGTTCCAAAACAGATTCGCACGTACTGTCCAAAGTGCAAGAGTCATCAGGTTCACAGCGTAAGCTTATACAAGGCGGGAAAACGCAGAGCCTTGGCCAAAGGTGAACGGCACCATAAACGGGAGAAACAGGGTTACGGTGGACAAAAATATCCGCTTCAGCATGAATTCGCTAAAACCACTAAAAAACAGACCTTGCGTCTTAAATGCAAAAAATGCGGGTACATGCTTCAAAAGGACGGCATGCGCCTCAGGAAAATAGATTTCACTTAAAGGAGGCGAAAATACCGTATGACAGAATGGAATAAACTCATCCCCAAACCTAAAAGCCGATTCTTGCGCGTCAAATGCTTAAAATGCGGAAACGAACAACTTCTCTACAGCAACGCCACAAACAAGGTCACCTGCAACGTCTGCGGCGAAGTTCTGGCAGAGCCAACAGGGGGCAGAGCAAAAATTAAAGGCGAAATACAAGCAGTCCTAGAATAGGAAGAACCATCATGGCAGAACACAAACCCGAATATCCTGAAGTTGGAGACCTCGTGATCGCCACTATAGAATCCGTCACCACATATGGTGCTTACGCCAAGCTGGATGAGTACAACAAGCAAGGTCTGTTACATGTCTCCGAAATCAGCAGTAGCTGGATAAGAAACATCCGCGACTACGTCCGCGAAGGACAAAAGACCGTGCTGAAAGTGTTGCGCGTGGATCCAGAAAAAGGACATGTTGACCTTTCTCTTAGACGCGTAACCAGAAGAGCGAGAATCGAGAAAATCCGCTCATGGAAACAAGACAGGAAAGCTGAAGCGCTCCTGCGGGAAATCGCAGAAAAACTCGCCATGCCCACAGAAGAGCTTTACAGTCAAGCTGTCGCTCGGATAGAAGAGAATTACAACTTGTACGAAGCTTTTGAAAAAACCGCTAAAGAAGGAGCTGAAATCCTCACCAAAATTGGCTTGCCTGAAAACCTGGCAAAAGTCTTCGCTGAAGTCGTGGCAGATCGGATTCACGTGAAGATGGTGAAGGTGAAAGGCATGCTTGAAATTCGCTGCATGAAACCAAACGGCGTCAAAATCATCAAAGAATCATTCCTTAACGCCAAAAAAACAGAGAAAACAAAGGACGCAGAGATACGATTCTACGTCATTGCTGCTCCGAAATACAGCATTGAAGTGTCGGCGGAAAACTACAAGCGAGCAGCGGAAGTTATACAAAAATTTGCTCAAAGTGTGGTGTCAAACGTGGTTAAAGTTGGTGGTCAGGGCAGTTTTAGAAGGGAGAAATAGTGGTTTGGCTCTTAAGGAAATGTGAGAATTGTGGCAGTTACACTTTGAAAACGGATGTGTGTCCGTATTGCAGTGGAAATCTTCGATCTCCTCATCCGCCAAAGTTTTCTCCTGACGATAAATACCTCAAGTACAGGATGGTTATGAAAAAGGAGCACGCGGCACAGTGAAAGAAACTTACATAAAAGAACTTAAGCAAATCGAGCCTAACAATCCGGTTCTTATTGAAGGGCTTCCAGGCTTAGGGCTTGTTGGCAAAATCGCAATACGGTATTTGATTAAAAAGTTAAACGCTAAAAAGTTTGCGCACCTTTACTCTCCACATTTTCCGTATTTTGTGCTGGTGAACAAAAAAGGTAACGTTCGCCTCTTGCGCGGAGCGTTCTATTTTTGGAAGAACAGTAACGGACCAAACGATTTAATTCTTTTCACCGGTGATAGCCAGTCACAGACCATTGAAGGGCAATATGAAATCGCAGATCATATGCTTGACTTCGCTCAAAAACACAACGTAAAGATCATTGTAACTATCGGAGGTTATCGAATGGAAACAAAAGACAAACCCAGCGTTTTCGCAGCCGCCACAGACAAAGAGCTTTTAGACATAGCTTTGGATGCAGGCGCGGTTGTGAGCAGTTCAGGAAGCCCAATAGTTGGCACTGCTGGATTGATATTGGGGTTGGCACGTTTCAGAAAAATCGGCGCGGTCTGTCTTCTGGGCGAAACAAGAGGTTACTTGCCAGATCCTTTGGCTGCCAGAAGCGTTTTGGAAGTGTTGAAAACAGCGTTTAATTTTGATGTTGACTTGGAAGGCTTGAATGAAGAGATTGCTAAGGCGGAAACGATGGTGACGCGTTTGCAGAAGATTGAAGAACAACGGGCTTTGCAAGCTGAGGAAACACGTAAAGAAGATGACAAGAAAACGACTTACATCTCCTAAGCAGCAAGCGTTCTTCTGTTATGCTTAACGCAGTTCTATAGCCCTCTTAGTTAAAGTATAAATAGCGTCTGCGGATAGACCCTACTGGCTTCTACAATGATTGGCTAATCGGCAAATGTTAAGAATCATAAGCTATCTCAAACGTAATAATTTTGATTGTGTGTTATCTGTGATGTTTTCTAAGGCTATATAAGAAGGAATTTTCCTGAGTTGGTCGTCCAAATATTGACGGCTAAAGTTGAGCATGCTCGGCTTTGTTACCCGCCTAACCTGCGTGAAAGTACTTGCTTTTCAGGGATCGCCTACAATTTAGTTTCATTTTCTTGCGTGCTGAACTTCGTAATTGGTTATCTCTTAAATCCTTGAATTAGCAGGTGGGTATATCTCTCACAGTTCCTTCCTTTTTTTGAGTTGCAACTGATTTTTCACTTTGAAGATCTTGAAAAAAGCAAGTCCATGACTTAGGCATAATTATCGGTAAAGTGTACTGTGTACTCAACTTCCTTTCAGATATTCTAGGTGTAAGCGGCAATCATCATTTTTCCTCTTATGTTAAAAAGGCTCCTTGGAAAGCGCGCGCGCGCTACTTTGGCAAATCTTAAAGTAAATTTTAGAATTAATTCTTTTAAGAAATTTTTTTCTCCTATTGAAGAGTTTATAGAAAATTATATTTTTGTTATAAAAGCGCGCGCTAATTTTTCACATTTTAAATTCATATGATTATAAGAATTAATTTTTTTCATATTTGAGAAATGTTAAATAAGACTTTAGAATATAACGTGGCGCATAAAATTAAGGAGAATAAGGAAAATGTCTAAAAACAAAACTGCTATTACGATTGCTTTGTTTCTGATGGCAACTATCGCTGTTACGCTTATAGCTTTCTCGCCAATGGCAAATGCTGCTGAATACTACTATACGTCCTACGTTTACGCTTCTGTTACCCCTGACCTTGTCGGTGTCAATCAAGAAGTGGTTCTCGTAATGTGGACTGCAGACATGCCACCGGACATCGGTGAAATCTCTGGTGCTGTCGAGGGTGGCAGAGCCGCATGGTACGGTGTAGGATTTTACGTCACAGACCCTCAAGGGAACACAGATACTTTAACGATCGACAAGACCGATCCAGTGGGCGGTAGCTTCGTTATTTACACGCCTGATCAAGTCGGCACTTACACCTTCAAGGCTTGGTTCCCTAGAACGGAGAAAGACGATGGTACGAATCACAGAGTTTATAGCGCCGCTGAGAGTGCTGAAGCGACATTCACCGTGCAGGAGGAACCAGTATCGCCATGGCCTGAATCGCCTATTCCAACAGAGCCTTGGACTCGTCCAATAAATCAAGCGAGCAGAGAATGGTACGTTCTCGGAGGAAACTGGATGGGTTTGTCAGGCTTTATGGGCAGTGCAGCCTTAAGACCTGTAGGCACTTATGGTGGCACAACTGATCGGTTCGTTTACGGTCTAGGAACGGAAAGCGCTCACATTTTGTGGACAAAGCCATATTATGTTGGAGGTTACATGGATGAACGGTATGGCGTCGTTGGTTACCAAACGGGACACTATCAAGGCATGGATTTCGAGGCAATAGTCATCAATGGAAAGATGTACTATACCCTTCGGGCAGATGCACATCAGACAGAGGGCTACCTCGTCGTTGATCTATATACTGGCGAAACACTAGAGTACAGAAATACTACTATGCCTTCAAGAGCTCAGATATACAATTATGAGTCGCCTAACCAGCACGGAGGCTATGCATACATGTGGATAACGTCCGGCGTCACCCTGCCACCCGGTGATATCTCCACGACAGGAAAGCAAACCTGGGAGATGATGGACGCATACACAGGCAGATCGATATGTAAAGTAGCAAACGTATCTGCGACAGCAATGGGTTTCTTCTTTGCTATGGGCGGCGGCACTGAAGTCTATGGTAAAGACGGAAGCATACTATTTTACGAAATTGTCAATCATGGAACCAGTCAAACACCCAACTATTATCTACAGGTGTGGAACAATACTGCATTAGTCAGCATGCTTGGATCACCTTCGGGAACTTCAGCTTGGCAATGGCGACCTTCAGGAGGCGCTTTCGACTTCGGAGCCGGTATCAAGCCTCTTGGATACTGGGTGCATGACGGGAACACAGGCTTCTCTTTGAACGTGTCAATAGCAAGCACCGTAGGAACTACCATCCGAGCCATTCGTGAGGGTGAATACATAATCCTCGGAAACCAAGGAAGCAACGACGGAACCACTGTTGTTAAAGGTAAACTTGAGACTTTCAGCTTGGAAGAAGGAAAAGAGGGTCAGAAGGTGGATCAAGTTGAGTTTACGCCTCCGTCAACCGCAGGCAACGTTAGCGTCAGTTTAAC
>CAZZLA010000105.1:0-5215 GCA_964655035.1 uncultured Candidatus Bathyarchaeia archaeon
ATTAGTGCGAAGAAAAATGGTGTTCAAGATTTGGTTCTTGTTGAAAGGAACGGTTGGATTGGTGGCATCCTTCCCCAGTGTATCCATGACGGTTTTGGTCTTGAACTCTTCAAAGAACAATTAACTGGCCCAGAGTACGCTCAACGGTATATCGATGAACTGAAGGAATTGAGCATTCCGTTTATGCTTAACAGTATGGTGCTTGAGGTCACTCCTGAAAAAAAGTTGTTTGTAGCTAGCCCAAAGGGTTTGTTTTGTTTTAACTCTAAAGCAATAGTTCTTGCTATGGGTTGTCGTGAACGAACCCGTGGACAGATTTGCATTCCGGGGACAAGACCTGCGGGAGTGTATACTGCTGGTGTCGCCCAGAACCTCATTAACTTGAAAAATGTAATGGTTGGCAAAGACGTGGTTATTCTCGGTTCGGGGGACATAGGTTTGATCATGGCTCGTCGGCTTACTCTTGAAGGTGCTAAAGTCCAAGCCGTAGTTGAGATTCTTCCGCACACTAACGGTTTGCCGCGAAACATTCAACAGTGCCTAATCGACTATGGTATTCCTCTTCTTCTGTCTCATACCGTCACCGAAATCCATGGGCAGAATAGGGTTGAATCAGTTACCATATCGCCCGTAGACGAGTATTTGAAGCCAATCAAAGGAAAAGAGAAGAGAATACCCTGTGACACTCTTCTTCTTTCCATAGGTTTGATTCCAGAAAATGACTTATCAAAAAAATGTGGTGTTGAACTCAGCTCCGTTACTGGAGGTGCCTTCGTCGACGAAACTCTTGAAACGTCTGTGCAGGGCATTTTTGCGTGTGGAAACGTTCTACATGTTCACGATGTGGTGGATTTTGTTACTCTTGAAGCGGAAAGAGCGGGAAAAAGCGCGGCAGAATATATTCTCGGAAAGTCGCAAAAGGTGAAAAGAATCCCTGTAGAGGCAGGTAATGAAATCCGATACGTTTTACCCCAAATCATCCGCCGTGGCGCTGACCTTGAGTTGTCGATTCGTGTGACCTGCCCCAGAGAAGGTGTGGCTATCGGGTTCTTTGACGGCGAAACGCTGGTGAAGACGGAAAAGTTTCGTAAGGTTCATCCTGCTCAGATGGTTAAGCTAAAACTGAAAGGAAGCGAAACCAGCGCTATTAACTCACTAAAAGTTGAGGTTTTAGGGAAATGAAGAAGGAAATGATCTGTATCGGCTGTCCTATGGGCTGTTATCTCGCTGTTGATTATATCGGAACAACAATAAGTGGCGTCGGTGGAAACCGATGCAAAGTTGGGCTGGAGTACGCTGAAAAAGAGATTTCTAATCCTGAGCGAACCCTGACAACCACCGTGAAAGTCAAAAACGGTCATCTTCCTCTGGTGAGTGTGCGAACCAGCAAGCCAATACCCAAAAACATAATCTTCGACGCCATGGATTTGCTGGCAAAAGTGGAAGCAGAAGCGCCCATCAAAATCGGAGAACCAATAGTCCAAAACATCTTCAACACGGGCGCAAACATAGTGGCTACAAAGAACATCTTCAAAAAGGATTAGTGTTATTTGGTGGCGGGGAGTTAATTTGAAATAATCACTAGCGAAATAGATGGACCCCAACAAACCTAAGCAACCGACACAGCCAACCAAACCCATTCAAACATCCGGTTTTAAACACAGGGCATCTTTATTTCGTTTGTGCCGACAGTTATTCTGCTGTCAATAATGGCAGCGACCAACGAGCACCTAAACCTCACTCTAAATCCAAACGCATGTAGCAGATTATAGCGCGCGCATGCCATCAGGTTACCAGTCTGATTCATCACCAGCGCATAAGAAACGTATGCTGTAGATGAGATTGTAAAAAACGAACATTGGTGACGTAAAGAAAAAGATTGGGGATTCGTGAGGTGCCCGTCGCATGGGTTCTTATCGCGCGTTCTTCCTTTTTTCCGTAAACCATAAAATTCAAACTAACACTGGCAAGTTTTCTCGAAAAATAGTGGCGCACGCTAAGTTAGCACTTTTTGTCTGCTGCGAAGTTTTATATCGTTTTCCGCTTGTATAGTTTTAACGCAGTTTGTGATTTAGTTCCATGGAAGTGTGTGAAGGCTGGATTTCGAGAGTTTGTTGAAGTATAAGACGGTGCTGGTTCTGTTGTTTGTAATCGTCTTGAACTTGGCTGCTTCTGTTTTGTTGTTGCGTTTGGACAGCTTTGTCCACGTGGACTTATACGGTTACGGTTTGGTTTTCAGCTACGATTGGGCTGAAGGGTACTGGCACAGTAACATGATGCTGTGGGCTTTCTTGGGGGGAGCCACGGCGCTTGCAGCCACTTCGATTATCCCACATTACTTGCACAGTAAAGAGCCCAGTGGCTTCTCCAGACTGACAGGTTTCTTTTTGCCCGCCTTCGCTTTCATCTATCAGGCGATAGGCATCTTTTTCCTTGATCAGATAAACTCTATCGTGTGGAGCACGCTTTACCCTTACGGAGTACAATACGGCATCGACTGGGCAACAACATATAACCCTATCAGCATGCCCGTCCTCACGTTAATGGTGCTCGCGCTCTCAGCTTTAATTATTCCGGCGGTAAGAGCCCTAGGGATAATTGAAATCGAAATCGTACCGGAAACTGAGTGACATAAACTAGTTTTGGTACGCATCCAATCTCTTTAGTTGTTGTTGAACGGGTTCTTGCTGCTTTTGGGGCAATGTGTTTTAAGCTGGTTTTTGAGCAAAGCGCGCGCTTAAACTGTACTAGTAATTCATAAAACCTAATAAAATGCAGCCGGCTAAAGGCCAGTTATGTGTATACTACCGAATTTCGCAACACGGGATCTTGAAGATCTCGGGCGAAACAGAAAAAAAGAACCGGAAAAAGTCGCAGCGGAAACGGTGGAACTAATTGTTCCGGAACAACCACTGGAAGATTCGATTTAGCAAACACGCGCGCCGGCGACGCTGACTTGTCAAGCAGTTGAGCAGTACTTGTGTACTTGTGGTTGACAATTAACTTGGGTGTTTGTTTCGGATTTTGGAAGTAGGGTTATTGGTGTCATGGCTGTGAAGGATGGACGGGTTGGGGTTGAGAAGGCGGTTCTTGGCTGTTGCTTTGGTTCTTGGCTTGCTTTTGGGAGTCGTGTTGCCTCCTAGGTTTATTTTTTCTGGGTCTTCGCCGGTTGTGGCTGGTCGAGATCTTAAGCCGTTGATGCGTGTTCCGGTGGGTGTGGATGTTGATGGCAATCGGGTTGATGACTGGTTGGATGCTCGCGCGTAATGCACCGTATAAACCCAATCGGCAAAGCACCCGCCACAACTCAGGCACCAAACGAACAAGAAACCCAGCCAAGAACATAACACCCAAAGCCTTATCGGGCCGAAAACCCCGAAAACATAAACGCTAAACCGTCCAGGCTGAAACGCGAACCGAAAAGCCCGAACTTCACCCCATAGACCCTGTACGCTCACGAAGCAAGCTCTGCAAACCCTCTTCCAAAGACACTCGAGGCGAAAAACCAAACGCTTTACGCGCCTTAAAAACGTCAGCAACGCTGCGCTCTATGTCCCCTGATCTCGGCAACTCATGAATTACATTAAGGTCCTTGCCCACAAGCTTCACAACCTTCTCCGCCAATTCTCCAATCGTGACAGCCTCGCCACTGCCAATGTTGAAAACACCATCCACCTTGTCCTTCGCCAGCAACGCCAAAATCGCCTGCGCCACATCCGACACGTGAATAAAATCTCTGGTTTGCGAGCCATCCCCGTAAATCACAAGCGGCTCGTCTTTTTCCGCCCAGTCAAGAAACCTAGTTATGACCCCGCTGTACTCATTTAGGGCTTGCCGAGGACCATAAACGTTGAAAAACCGCAAAATCACCATATCCGCGTCTGAACACTCGGAAAACTCCTCGCAAGCGTGCTCACCCTCAAGCTTAGAAGAAGCATAAGGCGAAAGCGGACACGTCGGATGCCCCTCATCAATAGGCAAGTACTCCGGCGCCCCGTAAACCGCACACGACGAAGCAAAAACAATCTTCTTCACATTTGCAAAACAGCAAGAGAAAAGCACGTTACTCGTGCCGTTAACGTTAACATCCAACGTCAAATCCGGATCTTCAACCGAAAGAGGCACACTCACCAACGCAGCCAAATGAACAACCGCGTCAACCTCACGCACCAACTTATCAACCAACTCGCGATCTCGGATGTCGCCCTCGAAAAACTCAACCGAACCACGCTCGAGATGCAAACCAATATTATCCAAGCTTCCACCCGACAAGTTATCAAGCACCTTAACCGAGCACCCAGACCGCACCAACCCATCCACCAAGTGACTGCCGATGAAACCGGCGCCACCCGTAACCAACACACGAGAAACCTTTTCACCGCTCAACTGTGGACACCCGCCAAAACCTGCCCTTCCACAACGCGAGTAACTAACCCAGAATGTTCCGTCTTCCGCCACCGCCTCTTCCTCATTTACGCCCAAACACCATAAAAGACTTACGAATCAACAATAACCACACACCTAAAAAGCAAACTCCGGAAAAACCGCAAAAAACACCTACACAAAAAAACAAAACCCAACACCCAAGCAAATTCACGGCAACAACCATGAACGTCCCCATCCCAAATTGGCAAAACAAAGTAAAATCCGAAAACAAATCATCAGCAAATCCAAAAGTGTACCAACCAACCCAGCCACCCAACAGTCCAAAAAAACGCCAGAAAGAACCCGAAAATTTAAGAATAACGGGCGCAGTGCCTAAGCATATTCTAGAGGCGCAGATAGCACGTTACCTCTGATTCAAACGCAGAAATGAGGTTAGAATAAAATGGACCAAGAATTGATTAAGTCTTTTCTGAACACCAAAAATGTTTTTGCGGTTGTGGGTGCCAGCAGAGACCCTGAGAAGTATGGGCATCAGGTTTACAGGGATCTGCTTAACTCTGGATACAGGGTTTACTGCGTGAACCCAAATGCTGATGGGGTCTTAGGGAACAAGTGCTTTCCGAATCTTGAAGTCTTGCCAGTAAAACCTGACGTGGTCGATGTTGTGGTTCCACCTAAAATAACAGAGCAGCTGGTTAGGACTTGTAAGAAGATTGGAATCGCAAAGGTGTGGATGCAACCTGGCTCAGAGTCTGAAGCAGCCATTAGATTCTGCGAAGAAAACAGCATAGATGTAGTTCATGGAGTTTGCGTTATGGTTGAAAGGAGA
>CAZZLA010000106.1:0-212 GCA_964655035.1 uncultured Candidatus Bathyarchaeia archaeon
ACAGGTCTGCCCCCATTCCTGCCACGTCGCCTACGTTGTCACCTACGTTGTCTGCTATGACTGCAGGGTTTCTCGGATCGTCTTCGGGTAGGTCAAGTTCCACTTTGCCTACGAGGTCGGCGCTGATGTCTGCGGTTTTGGTGTAGATTCCGCCGCCTGCTTTGGCGAAGAGCGCTAGGACGCTTGCGCCGAAACTGTACGCTAGTATCGCT
>CAZZLA010000106.1:222-5177 GCA_964655035.1 uncultured Candidatus Bathyarchaeia archaeon
CTGGGACTTCTTCCTCTGGAGGCAAACCAACAAGCGCGTAGACGATGCTTACGCCGAGCAAGCCGATTCCCACAACAGCGAATCCCATCACCGCGCCTCCGCGGAAGCCTATTGGGAAAGCCTTGTTCAAACCTTGCTGGGCGCCGTATGCCACCTTAGCGTTTGCCTTGGTCGCAACTGTCAAACCAAGAAATCCAGCCAACGCTGAAAATGTGGAGCCAAAAATGTACGACAATGATATCGTAAGGTTTTTCAGTGGGTCACCAATCCAAATTGGGGTTGGCAGGAATATTAGCAGCAGCACAGACACGACGCCGACAAAAATAAACAGTGTTGTATACTCTCTTTTTAGAAATGCGCGAGCGCCCAGTCTGATGGCGTCGGAAATTTCCTGCATTCTTTCGGTTCCGCTGTCTTGTTTTTCAATGTAATGATAGAAGTACAAGCCTACCAAAATCGATATTAACGAAGCTATTGGTGCGATTAACCATGGTTCAAATGTTTCAAGCATTTTTTTAACCTTGCCGGTTCAGTAGTTTTTACTTTGAATTGAAGTGGGAAATTGTATGAACTTATTTATTAGCCTTTGTTTTATTGAAGCTTAAAGGGAAAACATTATAACGGTTATCTTTAAGATAGGGGAGCTAAAGTATCATCTAACCGAAGGGAACGGCATCATAGTATTAGAATAAAACTGAATTGGTGAAAAGGTGGTTGCTATGGCTGACGCTTGGCACAGCAAGAAATCTGAGCAGGTCTTGAGCGAATTACGGGTTGACCAAAAAGGGTTAAGCCGTGAAGAAGCGGAACGTAGGCTAGCAGAGTTCGGGTATAACGAGCTTAAAGAAAAGAAAGGAGTAACACCGCTCCAGATTTTTCTCAACCAATTCAAAGATGTCTTTGTTATCATGCTTTTGGTAGCCACGGCAATTTCTTTTCTCATCGGAGAAACGGTTGATGCTATTACCATCGCCGTCATTGTGATTCTCAACTCCGTTGTTGGTTTCATTCAGGAATATCGGTCAGAAAAAGCCATGGAAGCCATGAAGAAGTTAACGGCTCCTAAAGCACGCGTTATCCGGAATGGCGATGAGACAATGATAGATGCCCGAAAAATCGTGCCTGGCGACATTGTCCTTCTTGAAGCTGGTGATCGTGTTCCCGCGGATGGCAGGCTCATAGAAACTGTCGATTTGAAGGCTGACGAAGCTGTTTTGACAGGTGAGTCGACAGATGTTACAAAGAACTTGGGTGTAGTTAAAGATGACACGCCCATCGCAGATAGAAAAAACTCTGTTTTCATGGCAACCCACATGACCTACGGCAGAGGCAAGGCTGTAATAACAGCTACTGGAATGAAGACGGAATTCGGGAAAATTGCCGAATTAGTTCAGACTATGGAGACGGAGGAGAGTCCTCTAAAGAAAAAACTGGAGAGCTTTGCCAAAAAACTTGGGATAATAATTGTTGCTTTGACGGCTGTAATTTTTGCGCTTGAGTTGTATGAAATCTTTGTTCTAGGCGTAGTTGAGCCAGGTGGCACTATCGCTAGCGTGTTGGATGCTTTTGAAGTGTCAATTGCGCTTGCGGTGTCAGCGGTTCCAGAAGGCTTGCCAGCAATTGTAACTGTGTCGCTCGCACTTGGCGCTCGGGAACTTGCTAAGCGCAACGCGATTTTGAGGAAACTTTCTTCCGCAGAAACTTTGGGTGCTACGACTGTTATCTGTTCAGACAAGACGGGAACTTTGACGAAGGGTGAAATGACGGTTCGCAAAATCTATGTTAACAATAAGCTTTT
The DNA here is from genome assembly GCA_964655035.1 of uncultured Candidatus Bathyarchaeia archaeon. Lineage (GTDB taxonomy): Archaea > Thermoproteota > Bathyarchaeia > Bathyarchaeales > Bathycorpusculaceae > SG8-32-3. The sequence goes on from CAZZLA010000106.1 coordinate 2,021, forward strand.
TGATGTGACAGGAGCTGGCTACGAACCGAAAGGCGAGTTTTTGGTGGATGGCAACCCAATAAGCCCGAAGAAATATCCCGAACTCGAATTGATGTTGAGGGCTAACACGTTGAATGCTAATGCTAATTATGATGGCAAACGTGTTATCGGAGACACCACCGAAGGAGCGCTTATTGTCGCAGCGGCTAAAGCGGGAATAGCTAAGAAAGATGCGGAGGGCGTGTATCCTCGCGTTCACGAAGTGCCGTTCACTTCTGAAAGGAAGCGCATGACAACAGTTCACAAGACACCAGACGGAAAGCTGGTTGCTTACGTGAAAGGCGCTCCCGAAATGATCATAGAGCGCAGTACTCACATCTTAAAAGATGAGAAAGTTAAGAAGTTCACAGCTGAAGAGAAAAAAGAAATTTTAGCAATAAATGAGAAAATGGCGAATGATGCCCTTCGTGTCCTCGGCGCGGCGTACAAGCATGTGCCCGCTGGCGCCGTCGAAAAGTTTGATGAGGAAGAATACGAAAGCAATCTGGTGTTTTTGGGTCTTTCGGGCATGATTGATCCTCCGAGGGATGAAGCAAAAGAAGCCAACGCTAGATGCAGGGATGCGGGCATAAAGACCGTAATGATTACTGGAGATCACAAACTAACTGCGGTTGCCATAGCGAAAGAGCTGGGAATGTTGCACAGCGATAAAGTGCTTACAGGTGTGGAGCTTGACGACTTGGGTGACGAGGAATTCGGAAGGGTTGTAGAAGAAGTGTCGGTGTATGCGCGAGTATCGCCTGAACACAAGCTTCGGATAGTTAGGGCGTTGAAGAAGAAGGGCGAAATAGTGGCGATGACAGGTGACGGCGTAAACGATGCACCTGCACTTAAGCAAGCCGATATTGGCGTGGCAATGGGAATAACGGGCACAGACGTTACACGAGAAGCCGCGGACATTGTGTTGGCGGATGACAACTTCGCCACAATAGTTAACGCCGTTGAGGGTGGGCGCAGCATTTACGATAACATTCGAAAGTTCTCGTTCTTCTTGTTGCGCTCCAACTTTGACGAGTTGCTTGTTATAGGTAGCTTTGCTCTCTTAGGTTTAGAACTTCCTCTTACCGCTGGCATGATTCTGTGGCTAAATTTGGTTACCGATGGCGGTCCAGCCCTTGCCTTGACCATGGACCCACCGGAAGAAGATGTCATGAAGCGACCTCCACGTAATCCAAAAGAAGGCATATTGCATGGAAGAATAGCTTCGATTTTAGCAACTTTTGTAACGCAGTTCATAGGCACGGGACTTGTGTTTTACGTGTCGTTCTATGTGTTGGGTCGACCTATTGAAGAGGCTCGGGCAATGGCTTTTGTACAGGCGACTCTGCAAGAATTAGTTATAGTCTGGAATTGCCGTTCTGAAAAACGCAACGCGTTCAAAGTTGGGTTCTTATCAAACAAGTTCTTGCTTGTAGCAGTAGTGGTCTCGGCGATATTGACAGTAATTATACCTTACACTTCTTACCTCGTACCCGGCTTCTACTTGTTCGGAACTGCGCCTCTGGACCTTATAGACTGGTTAGTTATTCTGCCGTTCTCTTTTTCAGGCTTGCTAATTCTGCCTGAGGTTTTCTATGGCAGAAAAATCTGGAAATGGCAGTAAATCCAAGAAAAGTTAAATATGTAAAGCCGTTCAAAAGAGCAGTTCCAAACCGACTGAGACGTGAAAACATGAGTGAAAAATTGGCGAATCCTGCACCGCTTGGACTGCTGGGTTTCGGATTAACAACCGTTCTGCTTAACCTGCACAACGCGGGCTTGTTCCCTCTAGATACCATGATATTAGCAATGGGCTTAGCTTACGGCGGGCTAGCGCAGGTAATCGTGGGGGCGATGGAGTTCAAGAAGGGCAACACCTTCGGCACAGTGGCGTTCTCTTCGTACGGGCTTTTCTGGTGGTCTCTTGTGCTTCTTCTTGTTTTACCTAACACACCGATATTCACTGGGCTGAACGCCCCAACAGAGACGGCGATGGCTGCGTACTTCTTCATGTGGGGACTGTTCACCTTTGCAATGTTCTTCGGCACACTCAAGACAAACCGCGCCTTGCAATTCGTATTCGCCAGTTTGGCAATTCTGTTCTTCATGTTGACGGTAAGAGAGTTAACGGGTAACCCAACGCTGTTCGGAACATTCACCTTCAACAACCTCACAGGCATCGAAGGCGTCATCTGCGGACTAAGCGCAGTCTACTTAGCATTTGCGGAAGTGCTGAACGAAGCACACAAAAAAACCGTGCTACCCATCTGCCCTACAAGCTAACAACTCAAACCCTTTTTTCTATTCTTTCACACGAGGCAGAGATAACAAATTATTTGCTGTTCATGCAAGTAAGCGCGCGCAAACACGCCCCAATTCTCCTTTTATTTTCCGATAAATGGCTGAAAAACTTTATATCCTCTGAATTAAACTCTTCCCCAGCAATTAATGGAATGAGAGTAAATGTCTGAAACTAACTTACTGTTCAACGATAAATTCTGTCCAAATAACGCACAACCATCCTCTGGAACAAACCTGAAACAAGAATGGGAAAAATCAATAAACAACCCCCAAGAATTCTGGGCTGAAAAAGCAAAAGCCATCGACTGGTTCAAACCATTCGACAAAGTACTCGACGACTCAAACCCACCCTTCTACAAATGGTTCTCAGGCGGAACCCTCAACATATCACACAACGCACTCGACAGACACGTGAAAACCCCGAGAAAAAACAAGCTCGCCTACATCTGGGAAGGAGAAATGGGTGAAGTCAAAACCTACACTTACTACCAGCTTTACAGAGAAGTCAACAAACTCGCAAAAGTCTTCAAAGATTCCGGGCTCAAAAAAGGAGATCGCGTAGCCGTTTACCTACCCGTAATTCCAGAACTGCCAATAACGCTCCTCGCAACAGCACGCATAGGCGGAATCCACACAGTCGTATTCTCAGGCTTCAGCGCCGAAGCACTAGCAGACAGAATAAACGACTGCGAAGCAAAAATCCTCGTAACAGCTGACGGATCATACAGACGCGGAAAAATAATCGCCATAAAAGACAACGCAGACCGCGCCTTGCAGAACACACCAACCGTGGAAAAAGTCATAGTCGTAAAACGAACCTGCCAAGACATCCAAATGA
>CAZZLA010000107.1:0-5173 GCA_964655035.1 uncultured Candidatus Bathyarchaeia archaeon
TATTATGCGAACAAGCTTAACAAGATAGTTTGCGGAAGCTCAGACAAGTCAGAAACCATGATGGGGTACTTCACTAAGTGGGGCGATATAGCAGCAGACATATCACCGTTAATGGACTTGTATAAAACCCAAGTGCGCAAACTCGCTGAGCACTTAGGTTTTCCAGCTGACCTTGCCGCAAAACCATCCACTCCCGCTCTTTGGCCTGGTCAGCTTGCAGAAACAGAATTGGGCCTCAAATATGGAACCCTTGACCTCATACTCTACGGGCTTGAGAGATTCATGACCCCCGAAGAGATATCACAACAGCTAAGCATCCAGAAGATTCTTGTTGAAAAAGTTAAAAACAGGTGGCTCTCAGTAGAACACAAAAGGCGATTGCCGCTAACACCAAAAATCGAATACAGAACCGTGGGAACTGATTTCAGGCTTCCACGGCACATATATTGAAATAAAGAGGAGAATGGAATGAAAGAAAAAATAAAGTTAGCCCTCGCGCAAATAAGCAGCAAACGCGAAAACAAAAAAGAAAACTTGCAGAAAATCGAGGAGCTAACTGTAAAAGCAAAAGAGCAAGAGGCTGACCTTGTGATTTTTCCGGAATTATCATTGACTGGTTACGTTCTACATGATCAAATCTATGAACTGGCTGAGATAATACCGGGACCATCAACCAAAAGAATAGAGGAGTTAGCAAAGAAAACAGGAACACACATCATTTTCGGCATGCCTGAGCTCAGCGAAAAGACCAAAGCCACCATATTTAACACCGCGGTTTTTGTAGGCCCAAACGGGTTTATCGGAAAATTCCGCAAAATGTATCTTCCCACACACAGTGTCTTTGAAGAAAAAAGATATTTCCGTCCAGGATATCAACCAGTCGCATTTAACACGCCTGTGGGAAACATAGGTTTGTTCATATGCTACGACATTTTCTTTCCAGAAGTATGTCGCCTTACGCGACTAAAAGGAACAGAATTGATGGTTTGCATATCGGCATCGCCAGCCGTCCGCAGAAGGTACTTTGAGATCCTAACGGCAGCTAGAGCTTTGGAAAACACGGCCTTCCTCGCTTATGTTAACCTTGCAGGCGTGGAGGATGGACTGCAGTTTTGGGGCGGAAGCAGGCTATTAAGCCCGACTGGAGACCTGCTGGCGAAAGCAAAGTATGATGAGGAGGACTTAATCATCTGCGAAGTTGACTACAGCGACATAAGAGCTGCTGAAACGTTTATTCCCACACTTAGGGACCTGCGCCCAGAACTATTTGATCAATTGAAAAAGTATTCAGAAACACTGTAACTTAACACGTAACAGCCTAAATCACAAATCACAGGTATATCACAATCTATTGTGACATTAAATGATGCGAAGTAATCACACGTGATTCTCCTGTGATAAGTGACGTCACGCAAAAAGCCCTGTCGATTGTTGGAATTCAGGCGTTATCAAGAAGAAACAAAGATTGAGGCAGTTTTGTTAAAAAGTAAAGAGCCAAAGTATTCATTCAAGGTGCAAACTTGCTATTTTCAGCGTGTGTGCAAAAAGGAGTTAAAATCTCGCTAAATTGCAAAGATAAGGATTCAAGTCCACTTGGTTCCCAAAAAAAAGGATAGAGCGCGCGCGGATAGACTATGGAAACCGTTTTGTCATGATTTTACGATTTAACGCTCATTTACAGGTTTAAAACGCATAATAAACCTTTTTGATGTCCAGAATGTAATTTTAATTGCAGGAAAGGCTTTATTTGGAAGTTTATTCCGACGCTCTATTGAATTTGAGCATTAGAGCCTTAGGCAATAATCTTAAAAGTGAAGCCAGTATACAAAAACGTATCCATTTGAGAGATCATAGGGGAATCTACTTTGAAGTTAAAAGAAAGCGTACAAGCATGGCTAAACGGGGCTTTAAACGACCCCATTGTGAAAATTCTCTCCAAAAACAGCCAATTAACGAAAACACAGCTTGAAACATTGCTTATAGACGTATTAGCCGAAAATTTATCAGGCAAACAGCTAAAATACGATGAAAAAGCTAGATTAAGGCTAACAAAGGCCAAAATAAGCCGTGGATCCTTTAACAGGACGTTAAAACAGTCAAAAGAAAACGTGATAAAATCGATATACACTGTATTGCTTTTAGGATATTTAGGCATCTTCGAAAGCACAACTCTCGACCCCTATCTCGAAATCGCCAACAAACTAAAGGAATACGTTGAAGCACATAAAGACATACCAGACAATGATAAAGAACTAAAAGACCATCTAAAAGTCATAGAAATTATCCGTGAAGAGCTTGAAACAAGCCTAAAACAGCTTGCTACACCATCACGAGACGCAGTGTGACGTCACAAATCACATAACCCACACATAATAAGAGTGCCTAAAAACACAAGCCGTAAAAAACGCGTATTATAAGGGTTAAATGGGGAAAAAGCCGCAAAAACGGCGTCTTTTCTGGCGTGTACGCAGTAAGTTCGTGTATTGCTAGCTGTGATCTGTGACATCATAAGTCAGCATTGGACGAAATCACCGTAAACTTTAAATTTTCCATGGAAAACTGTGATATGTGATGCAACAGTTCAAATCACGTGTAAATCACAGAAGTGAAACCTTGTGATTGAGATTCTGGTAACACTGATAGTTATTCTACTCGCCGCAACCATAGGCGCCTCAGTTGAATACTACAGGCAGATTCGAAGGGCTCAAAAAGAGTACGAGGAAGCTCGACAAACCGTGGAAGATATTGTACTAAGTTTTAATCGGGAACTAAAACGGGAAGCCAATAGATTGGAGTTGGTGGCGTATAAAGTGGAGGGAAACACCGCTAAGGCGAATAAAAGCCTTAAAATGGCAGACATCATCGAAAAAAAGATAGCGCCTTTTGAAAGTAAACTCAAAGCAATTTCTGAAAATGACGCAAATATTCTGTCAAAAATAGCAGAAGTGGACAGTAAAACTCAGAACATGGAAGCAGCAAACCAAACATTGAGAACGAAAATCGCAGAAGTAGAGGAGCAAGTGCGAAAATTAATTGCCGTACCTGAAATCAAGAGTGAGCCAGTTATACCAATAAGAAGGGACAAAGCAATGTCCGCATTGACGGAAACGGAAATAACGGTCTTGGAAATGCTCTCAGCGGAAGGCTCGAAAACGGCGCCTGAAATCAAGGAGAGAGTCCAGCTTAGCAGAGAACACACAGCAAGGCTTATGAAAAAACTCTACGAAAAAGGCTATCTCGAAAGAGAAACGGGTAAAATCCCGTTCAGATATAGCGTAAAAAAGGAAATGAAAAAATTCCTAAAAAAAGCTGAAAGTGAGCAAGTGTAATAATTATTCCAAGAACATTTTTTCTTGCCCGTTCAATCTTTTAAGGCGGGAACCTATTTGTGAAGTGTTCTTGAACCAAGAAGCTTATAGTCCGTTTTGCCTCGTCTCTCCAAACAGTCGGGATAGTGGGTAACGTTTATTGGTACCGTAAATTTGATTTTTGGATCAGAAATAAGCAAGGCTTCGCCTACATCAAGCAGTCTAATTTGCGTCTCGCTGTATTCCATGTACAGGGTATTTTCAGGCAGGTACGCTCGGTCTTTCTTCAGTTCCGTTTTCACGATAACTCTAGTCCATAACTCGGCAAAAACATCAAAATTAATCCTTGAGGGCCCAAGCGCCACGGCGTTAAGCCCCATTCGGTACGTTTGGTATGTAAGGGCGATGTCGGAAAAGATTGTCCGCTGTTTGTTCGGATCGAGAAATTCGTGTGCTTCTTCAAGAGTTATAAGCAGCGTAGAAAGTTTTCGTCATTCCTCGTAGTTTTCTTCCCACATTCGCTTGCAATGTTCTGCAATGGTCGGGCAGAGAGGCAAACAACGCGGTTTTGATCTTCGGAGCGGAGGCCAGAAATGGCAATCAAGCGCGCGCATGTTTAAGGATTAAAGTATGAAGCAAGATTTTATGGGATAATTGATTCAAACAATCTATTTAATTTGCTGTTTAACTGTTGCATGTGGAATGTTAGGCGCTACTTTATATTTCAAATTGCTGCTCTCGCCAGCCCTCAAAAGCAACCCCCTGTTTGTCATTCGAGCGAGGTAAGTTGAAACAGTACTCAAACCGATGGGTTCCTTAAGTTCCTGTTCATACATGGCCTGAACATCCTTTGAAGAGAACCACACCAGAGGAAAATTCTTTTGAATGATCAAACGAACCTTCTCAAAGCGGGATAAATTATTACCTGCTAAAAAATTGCCAGCGCTAGAATTTGTGCCTTCGCCCGGCATACCACCTAACAATTCTACGAGGTCTAGAAGGCGGAGAGCTTTATCCCGGGTAACTTGCCCCTCAAAGGCAATAGTGTAACGATTACCTTCATTATCAAACAGCTCTACGCGCATTTTGCGAGCTGGCATTGTGGTGCACACCTAAACGATGTTCACAAGCTTTGCACTTCACAGCTTATAGCTGTTATGGTGAAAGTATAGATGGTAAAAAGGCATTAAAATCCATAAAATGAGAAATGGGGTGTAAAATGCAGATTATTCATTATTACAAGCTTCACAAGAATATGAAATATTAAAAGAACTATCTTTACAGTTCAGGTTCCTGTTTCCAGTAGAAGTGTAGGGGTGTCTCTTTCACAGAAAAAGAACAAGAAAAGGGTAATTCTACTAGAAATAGGAGTATTAAAGCGACAATTATAGTACAATTTCACATGGTCTTCACAAAATGTGAAGATAATTTGGAAAAGCATAGGAATGGATGTATATAAAACCGAAGAACAATATTAACTTGGATATTCTTTAAATTAAAAGCATTATTTCTGGATGAATTGTTCCATGAAAAACGTGGAAAAAATCATGTACACAGACACCCCTCGATTTCCTTTCGAAAAGTGCCGAGAAAAGAGTGAATTCACAAGGGGGTGTTAAAAAAAATTAATTAGTTATCTAAAATCTTTAACAATAATTATTATTATACTTTTGCGTTCTTTACCTATTAGAGTATATTTCCTAATAAAAGAAATCAAGTTATTTTTTTGAAATGTATTCTATATTTCCAGTAGAAACTTTGGGGTGTGCGTCTTCTTTCATTTGTTATAGTATTGTTAACGAGTTTCATTAGCTTTTAGAAATATTGTGCGCTAAAACTAGTTTTTTATACTGTATACTTTATCT
>CAZZLA010000108.1:0-5169 GCA_964655035.1 uncultured Candidatus Bathyarchaeia archaeon
TGCACGTTTTCTTCGATGAACCGGGTGAACAAGCCGCCTTTCTCTATGGCTATGACCTTGTCCGCTTTCGTGCTTGCGAATTCGGAGGAAGTCAAAGCTGGGCCAATCAAGACGCCGTCAGGATGCGACGACAGATTCAGGGTTTTGCCCTCGTAGCCTGGAACCGTGTACTCTATGGTGAGGTCGCCGAACACCGCGGAGCGCTCCTCTGGGAAAATGTTAAAGTCTTCTCTGGAACGGCCAGTCGTTGTTTCCAAATCGGTTATTATGTTGTTGGATTCCTGCTGATCCTTGAACGTCATGTTGTAAGCTTGGGCGGAATAGTAAACGTCTCTTAGGGTTGAGGTTTTACGGTGAAACGTAAGTTCATTTGAGAACATGGCAGCCCACGCGAGCTGTGTAAAAGGTTTCACGTGACGGATGTTCCGGGCGCTTCGGGTGACGCTTTTTTCGCCTAGGACATACTGCCTAAGGTCTGGGTCGTAGTGAATGTTCTCAGTAGAGCGGCTGGGCATGGTGATTGTGGGGAAGACTCCACTGTCCAGTTGATCATAAATTTGTGTGCCCAACTGCTTTAGGCTACCCATTACTTCGTGTTTTTTCTCGGCAATAACGCCTTTACTTTTCTTCTGTCTCATATTTTTGCACGCTCTTTATCAATTTCTGAATGTCAGGACGTTTCTCTTTTCCAGCGAGGGTCGTAGAAAATTCGGCGATTCTTGGCAGGTATTTGGCGAAAACGCTGAGCCGCCGTTTCTCCCTGTCCACATGTTCGCGCTTGGACAAGAAACGCTGAAGCCGACGGCTAACCTCACGCAACGCGTTCGCCACTTCACGTCTGACTTCGGGGCGGTCAGCTATGAACTCTTTTCCAACAGTCTTGTAGGGCACCTTGGTGCTGCAGATGTGCACTACGATGGCGATGGGCATGTCAGGCGAAACCTTGTATCTGCGCCAGTTCATAGAGTTTATTACCCTGTACGAGACGTCGCTTGCCTCATCGTAAAGCAGCGGAATCTTGTTGGCGAAACGGTAGATAACGAAGCTTCCTTTTTTCGGAATCTCGCCGCCGTAGGCAATGCCCATCTCGATAATGAACGGGTGCCCCGCGTAAGTTGAAGGCTTGCGCTGATTCACAACCAAGTATTCGGGGTTTAGCTCCTTCATGATTCCAGCTTTCAAAAGCTCTTCCCCTAAAGGAGATAAGCAGCTGGCATCAGGTGGCAAGAACTCTTTGAACTTCTTTAAGTGGTGCATCAGCTTAACAACTTCCTGATGCGAAAGCTTCTTCGGGTTCTTAGACGGGTTTATGCCGCTGAACTCCAGAAACTTCTGCGCGGTGATGTCGCCGACCCTGTGAAAATGAAATTTCAAAAATTCCTGCATATTCTTGTGAGGCGTCACCTGAATGAGCCGCTGAAGAAGCTCCACGTCAACGCCGTATGGATGCGGCTCGGTCTCTTTTGGCGGGTCAGGCATGTCCGTGGTAGCCCTATTAAACTTGTAGAGCCTGCCCTTCGGATCAACAAAAGTCAAATTCGCGTAGGGATTCACCATGGCTGTCTGCTTGAAGTACTCCAGAATCTTGGGTCGAGCCCGCAAATAGTCGCCTTCAAGGGTGAATTCCACGATGGTTCCGCGCCACTGCTCCTTGTTTATGAGCACTTTGCGTTCGAGGATTATGGGGCGGTTTCGCTGAATATCCATTATAAGCTTAAAGGAGTAAATCTTGGCTGAACCAGTGCTCGAAGTAACGAGGGCAGGCTGATGCGTCATTATCTGCCCATATAAAACGGCCATTTTGCCGCCTAAGCCGAAGGTGCCTCTCGTCTGCTTCAACTTGTACTTCGAACCGAAGAGAACCTGACCGAAAGCCGAAGGAATAAACCGAGGTTGGATTCCAGAACCGTTGTCCTCGACTCTAAGCTTGTAAATCTGCGTGTCTTGACTCGCTTCTCCCTCAAAAGAGAGGCGCACGTAAATGTCTGGCGGTATCTTGAGGCTTTCAGCAGCATCCAAAGAGTTCTCCAAAAGCTCCCTGATGGCCGCGAATATGGCTCTGGAAGGATTAGTGAAGCCAGCGATGTCTCGGTTACGGTAGAAAAAGTCAGATGCACTGATTTCTTCAAAGGTTGCTTGCGACACTTCTAGCCTCCACCACTTTGGTCCTTTCTCATCATGATTCGCTTACGTTATGTTTACGCTCATTCTTTAATTTAACTCCGCTTTTCGCAGAAAAACAAGCGGAGAGGTCAACACCAGACAGCATTTTCCTCGTGGGTTAAAACCAGAATAGCTCATTTTTGCTGCAGACGCGTATAATAATATTCGCCAATCTTTTTCTGTAAAGTGTCAAGTTTTGAGCCTTCCTTGTTAACCCTGGGACGCCGTGTCACAGAATCTCTGCGGAACGTGACATCCATCTCTTTCAAGAACACGTTCATTCCCTTTCGCAGGCTGGTTGGTGGCTTGGCAGTGCCGTTCACACCGGGTTCTCCGCTGAAAACCATAAGCTTGTCAGCAATGAAATCTTGAGTAACCACGTCATGCTCCACGACGAACGCGGGCACGTTTTGGGCTTCAATGACCCGTCTGAGGGTGCGCGCCATTTTCAGCCTTTCCTCCACATCCAAGTAGGCGCTCGGCTCATCCAGCAAGAACAAGTCAGCCTTGCGAGATAAGCAAGCGGCAACCGCGACTTTCTGCAGTTCTCCGCCGCTGAGTTCCATGAGGTTTCTGTCCAGAAGCACGCTAACGCTTAAAGGCTGAAGAATCTCCGTCTTGTACCAGCTTGACGTAAAATTTTCTTGAGCCACGCCCATAAGAAGCTCCTGAACCGTGCCTTTGTACTCCGCAGCTATGTACTGCGGCTTATAGCTCACCGTCAACTCGCCAAACTTCTGCTTATCATCCGTTTCCTCAAGCCCCGCCAGAATCTTCACGAACGTCGTCTTCCCAATCCCGTTCGGCCCCAGAATCCCGATGATCTCGCCTCGCCTAATTTCTCCAGGCTCCATAACCAACTGGAATTCTGCAAACTTCTTCTCCAAGTGATTCCAAGCCAACAATGTCTCGCCAGCGCCCACGCTGACGCTCGGCGGTTTTTCATGGAAAACGATGGATTCCTTGCGGAACAGGATGTTCTCGTCGGGAATATAGCCCTGCAGGTAAATGTTTATACCCGTGCGGACGCCGTGAACATGCGAGACAACACCGTAGACCGCTGGCTCCCCATAGAACACGCATATCTGATCCGACAAATAATCGATTATAGCTAAGTCGTGCTCAGCCACGATTATCGTTTTCTGTTGCTCCTTCAGGCTTCGTATGGCTTTGGCGACTTGCAGCCTCTGCTTCACGTCCAGGTAGCTGGACGGCTCGTCAAAAAGGTACACGTCAGCCTCACGGCTTAGGGCGGCAGCCACCGCCACCCGCTGGAGTTCCCCTCCGCTAAGTACCTCTAAAGGTCTATCCCAAATCTTCTTAAGTTCCAGCTCCTCCGCGAGTTTGCCTAATGTGCCTCTTTCGTTCACCTTCTCTAGAAGTTTGCTGACTTTGCCGGAAACGGCTTTCGGAATCTTGTCCACGTACTGTGGTTTGTGAGAGACCTTGAGTTTGTTCTCGCTCATTTTCTGGAAGTATTCTTGAAGTGTCGAGCCTCGGTAGTGCTGGATTAACGTGTTCCACTCGGGTGGATTCTCAAAGTCGCCTAGGTTAGGTTTGAATTCGCCCGACAAAACCTTCAGGGTGGTGGTTTTGCCTATGCCGTTTTGCCCCAGTAAGCCTAAAACGATGCCGGGTGAAGGCGTGGGCAGCCTAAAAAGCTTGAACGCGTTGGGTCCGAAACGGTGGCTGCAGTCTTTCTCCAGCTCGTCTGGAAGGTTCACTATGCTGATTGCTTTGAAGGGGCATTTTTTGACGCATATGCCGCAGCCGCTGCAAAGCATTTCGGAGATTACGGCTTTGTTGCCTTCCACGCGTATGGCTTCTACGCGGCTTCGCACCATAGGGCAGAACCTTACGCACAGCTGATTGCATTTTTTCACTTTGCATCTGTCAGCGTCCAGTACAGCAAGTCGGGTCATGGTAAACTCGAAATATTGAAGTCAACTAGTAAGTTATAAACATGGACCTGAAAGAACACGTGAAAATAATGGCGAAATCGACATAGAAAAGAAAAATGTAAAAAATACTATTTCTTAGCGGTGACTACCATTCCTCTTCTTCCCATTCCTCGTCTTTGCCTTCTTCCCATTCCTCGTCTTCTTCAAACACCATTCTTTTTCACCTCCACGCATAGTTGGATGTAGTGTAGCGTAGTCTGGAGCGGTTTAAACATTTTTATTCGTCAACTGTCGAGGTCTCGTTCGCAATGTTCCAAGATACCCTGCGTTTTCTGCTCTAATTTTCTCTAAACGGTAAACGCCGCCAGAGTTCCCGCTTGATATCTAAACTCAAGCATGATGTCTGAAACATCAAAACTGATAAATCCACGGCTGACAATTCTACTGATGGGATGATGTGAGGTGACGGCTTCGAGCGTCAAGCTGTGAGAAAAGCCAAAAACTTACACTGACCCAAAAGCCTAGAGTTGAAGCTGAAAAACTTGCTCAAAGATTTTAATCTTTTAGCCACAACTTCGCGTGGAAACGAGAAACAGATGTGCAACGAACTAAGCTATCTGCTTAAGGAGGAGCTAGGAGACCATGCGCCCGTGGTTTCCAAGACTGGAATCAGAGGCTTAGTTGCTGCCAAAACCTCGCTTAATCCCAGCGAAGTCATAGAAAAGTTCCGCGCCATCGTGCAGGAGCGCCCCTATGAGTTTCGCTACGCCCTGCGAATTATCCCTGTGGAAAGAGTTGTGCCCACAGATTTAGACGAGGTGAAACGTGCCGCCTCGGAACTTGCCGCGAACATCGGGGAGAACGAAACTTTCAGGGTTACGGTGGAAAAACGATTCACCAGCCTTCACACCCGCGACTTCATTGAAGCAGCCGCAACGATTGACAGAAAAGTAGACTTGGAAAATCCAGACAAAATTCTGCTAATCGAAGTCGTGGGCGGATTAACAGGCATATCCCTCATAAAACCAAGCGAAGTTTTAGCCGTCGTAAAGGAAAAGATGCTTTAAGCCTAAAGCTGGGTGGACAGCAGGGCGGTTCTCTCGAT
>CAZZLA010000109.1:0-5148 GCA_964655035.1 uncultured Candidatus Bathyarchaeia archaeon
TGAAAGGATACAGCCTACAAGGCACAGTATGCGGAATCCATCTTTTAACAAAATAATCCCCTTCTTTTTACCACGTATATACTAAGAAAGAATTTAACAAGCGGCGCGCGCTTCGCTTGCGCGCCAAACGAAAACGCACAAGCCGAGCGGTACGCTAAATATTGAGGGGGATACCATTCATCCGAAACACATGGTACCCCCTACCGTACCCCCGCCACGACTTGGAGAAAAACAGTGATAAAATACTGCAAGAAACGGACATAAGACACATTGATTAATGAAGAAGCTTCGTTGTTGGCTAAGTATTTGAGGAATTAAAGAAAAGAATGGGTACCAAGAACAGTATCACTTTGATGCCACTACTATCTTCTTAGGCAAAGAAGCCCTTCTCTATTTTCTCCGAAATAACACTGTGTAAACATCCGAAGAGCAAACTCTGCGCTTTCACTTTTAGCAAGAACTCAACATATTCAAGTTTCATTATTGGAACAAGTTTAGCATTTTCAAACAGAACAACTTGGTCATTTTCCATCGCCCAACATCCATGAGCAAGTGAGTTCCTAAATTTGTTATCGATAAATGGCTTTAGCTTCTTCCAGCTTTGAGGGGCATTTTTCTTCATAGTATTCATAAACTCTGAGGCTCGGTAATCTACGTCTTTCAGATGGAAAAGAAGTAACATCTTAAAAGATTCGGTATCAGTTATTATTGAGACTACAGCGAGTTCTACAAGTATGTATGCATAGTTAGTGTCGCTAAAACCAAATTTACCTATTTCTTGAACGAAATTTTTGACTGTTTCCAAATTGTCTGTGGTATCCATAATTTTGTTGAAGGTAACTACCATTTCATTATAATTCTTCAGAAGCTTTTTTAAATGATAGATTTCCGATTCGGTGAAATTCAACTCAGTTTTTCCATTATTCTTTAGTTCATGCAATAGCTCAATGAGAATATTCTGGAGTTCTAACCAAGTTGTCTTCTCACTTTCTCCAATGGCATCTGGATTACTGACCCATTTTTTCCATAAATCAGAGCTATTCATGGTGCACTACCTTTAGAGCTTAGTAATTATTAGATTCTTTTAATTTAAGACATTTACCTGTGAGTGAGTAAGCAGAGTAACTTTTTTGCGAGTGATTAAGAGAAGTGACTGAGACGGACAGATAGAGAGGGTGGACGCGCGCACGTGTGGGTGTGTGAGAGAAAAAAAGATTAAATTTTAATCTCTAAGCGTAGCCTAAAGAAAAGGAATGTCCTGCATGAGTTGTATCATCATTTAATCGAAACGAAAGGGTTAGAAATACCTGAACGGTTAGAAGAAAAACAGGCTAACGGTTATGCAAATGAGTTAGTCAAGAAAATTTGACTAAGAAAAACGCGTTTAGTCAAGAAACCTTGATAAAAACGCTTTTACAGTAGAGACAGCCCAATACTTAACAGGGAACTGCACTTGAATAAGAAAACGTTGAGAGCAGTTTTCATAACAATGCTATTATTTTCAATGTTGACTGGAGTGGAGTCTGCCAAGTCAACCTCAAGAATCATTACTGTTCCTGATGACTACCCTACAATTGAGTCTGCCATAACCAACGCAAACGACGGCGACACCATATTCGTCAAGAAAGGTGTTTATGTTGAAAATCCAGTAGTCAACAAATCGGTCTCGTTGGTCGGGGAAGATAGGGATTCAACCGTAATTGATGTGACAGCGGGTCTAAAAGTAGAAAGAGATAACGTGACCATAACAGGCTTCACCATTTATGATGGTTGGCATGGAATAACAGTATCAGCAAATTGCTGCAGAATTTCGGGAAACAAGATAACAGATGCAACAAACGGAATAGTGCTGTTTGGTTGTAAAAACAACATAACTGGAAACATTTTAAAGTCAATCGGGCTTTCATCTGCAATTCAACTGAACTATGCGAACGAGAATTTGATAAACAACAATTATATTGAATCATGCACTGAGGGAATCCAGCTAAGAGCAGGCAGTTCTGATAATACCGTCACAGGAAACATTGTAACTAATTGTAAAGATGTAGCTATCCGACTGTTAGGGGAATACTCTCCTCCAAGATGGTATGACCCAAGCGGTAACACAATAATGCGAAATAACATATCAAACTCAGGATGTGGAACAACCATCTATGGTTCTAATAGGAACATCATATCTAACAATAATTATGTTAATAATACTGTTCAGTTTTCAGCTAACGAAGACTATTATCTGACATGGGGAGGCAATCGTTCTATAAACACCATAAATGAAAACTACTGGAGTGACTACAATGCAACAGACGCCAATGGTGATGGAATAGGAGATGTGCCTTATGTCATTGATGAAAACAATATAGACCAATACCCCTTGATGAAACCAGTAGTGATTCCAGCGTTCCCAGACTCAATAACACCCAACGCAGTCCCATCCCCAACACCCTCACCAGAACCTCAACCAGAGCCTTTTCCAACAACACTGGTCATTGCTACAGCGGTGTCAGGAGCTTTTGTCTTTGTAGGTTTAATTGTCTACTTCAAGAAACGCAAACACTAAGCAGGTACTACTTTTTTTGCATTTGTGTGTGAGTTTTATCGTTTTTGGTTTTTGTGCGTGTGTTTTTTTTTGTGTGTTTTTAGAGAGAGGGTTAGTAGGAGAGAGCAGAAAAAGGCATGAATTAAAAAGAGGTTTGGAGCTAAAACCAGTAGTGTAGGCAAAAGCCTTTTATTTATTCAATTCGCGTTCTACCGACTCCAATATCTCTGGAAGTCTTCGCTTAATCATCATCCAAATTTCTGCTTCTTCTTCTTTCTCCTCAGCCTCAGATAACTTTTTCCTCTTACTCACTTCGGTTAGGGTAAAAGCAAGAGCGCCCATTGACCCAACTGAAAATCCAACAACAAGGTCTCTCTTAGAGGTCAGGGGCATTTGTTCTTCAATCCAAGAGATGTCTTCAATAGCTACATCCAAATCTACAAGAAAATCGTCAAATATTTGTTCGAGAAATCCTCTAACTTCTTCTTTCAGTTCTGGCACCTAATTTTCTTTCGTTCTGAAGTTAGTTATGAGATTTTGCTCTGTTGGAATCAATAGGGCGAATTAGGTGATATGTGTGTTTTTTTGTTGTGTGTGATATGTGGGATATGTGAGATGTAAGTAGTTAAGAGAAAGAAAGAAGAAGAGTAGAAGTAAGAGGGAAAGCAGGAGTAAGAGTAAGTGGGTTTGGGATTAAATTTTAATCCGAATCTCAATCCCAAAACTTATTTGAAAAAATTCGAAGAACAGAGTAACAGGAGAATGGAAAAGAATGCCTTTAACACCTGCCCAATCTCAGAAGATAGAGAACTATCTCACTTCAAAAAAACTCAATCCAACCTGTCCCTCTTGCGGCGAAAGGAAATGGACTCCTCTGGACATCATTTCAGCGAATACGGTAACAGCGAAAGGCACAACGAATGGTGGAAACAGTGTTCTGATGGTTCAGATCGCATGCTCCAACTGCGGTTTCATCAAGTTATACGCTGCGGTTCCTATGGGTCTGCCATAATTACAAATATCTCTTTTCGTTTTATGCTGTAAATCACATGACGTTAAAAGTTAATCCAAGAAAATCGATAATCACAGTAACGACAATAAAATCTAAAATGCTTCAAGAATTAGCCAGCCGTCTTCAAAGCTCCAACGTCTAGATTTCTCAGGAGCTTTAGAAATTTTTTTTAGCTTCTGTAACGGAACCGATGCGATGTAGGACCCTTGCTTGCGGCTACGCACAAACAACTTAATTGACTTCTTAGCCAATCCGAACCACCTTACAATACAAACACGTAACAAATACTTAAAATTTGCTTGAAGTACACATGGTATAAGCGTGAAAAAACCTTATATCCCGCAATACCAATTAATTCTCTGAGGAAAACAAAAATGAAGCAACAATACCCCCCACAAGCACCCTCAAAAACGTGTGAAACACCATCAAACAGTGGAAACAACAAGAAACAAGCAACAATGATAGAAGAAGATAGTAACATATTAGTAAGACGTAAGGGGGCTATAGACTGTTTCGAGCCGCCGAGCGGCAACGCCAAGCTAGCTCATGAATCTCTTGACGGTTTCGTAAAGCACACTTGTCCCGAAAACAAGGTTGTCTACACTAATGCGCTCATCTATACCGTGCTCACGCTTAACCACCTTGCCCGAAGATTCTTCTGGATACATCGGCTGAAAACCGTAGCACACGCTGCCTTTTCTCCGGAAGAAACGCGAATCCGTCCCACCAGTCGCAAGCATCGGCGTCACCCCACAATTTGGCTCAAACTCCCTAAGCACCTCAGAAATCGCACCGTAAAGCGGAGTTTCCGCCGTTGACTCCGAAGGCTCTTGCACTTGCAAGCTTTCAAACACAAGCTTCTCCGAATCAACCTCGTCAAGCAATCCTTTGATTAAGCCAATGGCTTGCGGTGACTCTTGCCCAGGAAGTATTCTGCAGTCAAACACGGTCTCGCATTCGGAAGGAATCACGTTCTCCTTCACTCCACCACGAATAATCGTAGGCGTAATAGTCATCCTCAAACGTGGGCGAATTTCCTCCGCCAACTGTGGAGAAGCCTTCGCCAGCTCATCCAGTATCTGGTCGCTCAACTCAGGATCTGACAGCAAACGCGTGAAAGGCTCCTGCAAAACAGCGTCTTCCTGTGCAATTTCCACTAGAAAACTTTTCACGGTCGGAACCAGCGAAACCTTTGAACGGTAGTTTCCAAGCTTCTCTATTACCTTGTTCATGCGCATTATAGCGTTGTCCGCCACGTTAGGCATCGAACCGTGACCTGGAGTTCCCCTCGCCTTCACCTTAAACCACAAAATGCCCTTCTCTGCAGTCTGCACAGTAAACACGTTCCCGTTCCTTGTGGGAATCGCCAATCCGCCACCTTCATTCAAGACGTAAGGAGCAAAAACCTTCTCCGGATAATTACGCAACATATAATCCGCACCTGACAATCCACCCTGCTCCTCGTCAGCAGTCGCAGCCAAAACAACATCACCCTTCAGCTTTACGTCGTTTCTCTTCAAAAGCTTCAACACCATAACCTCAATCGCAACCATACCCTTCATGTCCAAAGCACCACGACCCCAAACAAAACCATCCTTAA
>CAZZLA010000110.1:0-5140 GCA_964655035.1 uncultured Candidatus Bathyarchaeia archaeon
TAGCTGAAAACATCCTCGCAGCCGCCAAGGCTTTCACCGTCTTAGCTTCCGCCACAGGTCTACCCGACATAAGCTGAATAACAGGGCGAGCAAGCAGATGAAAAATCAGCAAGGCGGAAGTTGGATGCCCTGGAAGCGAAAACACAGGCTTCTTCCCAATAAGCGCTATTGTGGTGGGTTTTCCAGGCTTGACTGCGATTCCGCTGACAAGCACGCCTGGCTCGCCGAGCGAATCCACTATTTGCGGGGTAAGGTCGTGTGGTCCCACGGAAACTCCGCCAGAAGTCAAAACCATGTCCGCTGACGCCAACGCGTGCTCCAAAGCCTTTCGCAGCGCAGCCTTGTCGTCTGGAACCACGCCAAGGTAGACTGGGTTTCCACCGCTTTCCCGTACTGCGGTGCTTAAGCTGTAGGCGTTTATGTCGTAAATCTTACCAGCAGGCAACTCTTTTCCGGGTTCCGTTATTTCTCCTCCTGTTGAAAGAACCGCAACCACTGGAACCTTGAACACTTTCGCCGTGGTTAAGCCTAAAGCTGCTAAAACTCCTATCTCGGAAGCGCCTAGAACTTGGCCGGCTTTAAGTGCGGTTTCGCCTTTTTTTATGTCCGTTCCCCGTTTCATCACGTTGCTGTCTTTGGTTACGGCTCTGTAAACGCGCAGTTCCGCAGCTTCTCTGTCGGTGTCTTCAACCATGACAACGGCGTTAGCGCCTTCTGGAACAGGTGCGCCTGTGACGATTTCCGCGGCTTCGCCTTTGGCAAGGCGGATTTTCGGTGGTTCTCCTATGTTCACCACGCCGCGCACGTTCAGCGTTGCAGGCTGGTTTTCTTCTGCGCCGAATGTGTCTTCGGCTTTCACCGCAAAGCCGTCCACGGTTGACCTGTTGAAAGGCGGAATGTTCAGGGTTGAGACCACGTTTTCTCTGAGCACGCGGTTGTATGCGTCTAACAGGGGGATTTCTTCTGGTCCTGAGGTTGTGGGTTTTAGCTGTTCCGCAACAACTATTTTGGCTTCGTCGAACGTCATTAAACGCCTAAACATTTTAGCTCATCTCCACGGTTCCGAACAAGTGAACGATCATTTTTTCGCCTTTTGTGATGCCTTCTCTGTTTTCTGGGACGATGACGAAACCGTTGCCTCGTGTCATGGTGGAGATTGCTCCGGAACCTCGTGCGCTGACAGGTTCAGCGACGAAATCGCCGTTTTTCTGGGTTACTTTGACTCGTACAAAGGTTTTTCTGCCCAGCGCCGTGGCCACTTTGCGTGTCATGACCGCGTTAACCCGCGGTCGCGGTTCCGCGTGTTTCATTCCCAGCATCTTGCAGATTAAGGGTCTGGCGAACACTTCGAAGCCGATTATGGCGGCAACTGGATTGCCTGAGAGAATCATCACGGCTTTTCCGTCTAGCGCTGCGAGCGCGGTTGGCATTGCAGGTCTCAACGCCATGCCGTGTACGATTACGCCTGGTTTTCCCAGGTTGTTGACTGCGTCGGGAACAAGGTCGAGTCCGCCAACGCTGGTTCCTCCGGAAGTGATTACCGCATCGCAGTTCTGCAGTCCTTTCTTGAGTTTCTGGGTGATTTCTGTTATGTCGTCTTTGGCTATGCCTAAATACGCTGGTTCTGCGCCGAGTTTTTGGCACATGGCTGAGAGCATGATGCCGTTTGACTCGTAAATCTGGTTTTCGGCGGGTTTGCTGCCTGCTTCGGCGAGTTCGTTTCCGGTGGCTATGATGGCGATTCGGGGTTTCTGGGTGACTTTGGTTTCGGTGTTGCCCATAGCGGAGAGCATGGCTATGTGGTAGGGTTTTAGGCGTGTGCCTGCTTTGATTATGTTTTCGCCTTTTTTGACGTCTTCGCCTTTCTTGGATATGTTTCCGCCACGTGCCAGTTGCACCCAAACCTCCAGTTCGCCTTCGCATTTTTTCGTGTTCTCGAGCATCACCACTGCGTCTGCGCCTTTCGGAACGGGGTTTCCAGTCCAGATTTGCTTTGCCTGTTTTGCGCCGATTTCTTCAGCCTCTGTTAAATGGAATGTGACGGATTTAAACTGCGTTGCGCCTGTGGTGTCTTGAGCTTTCACGGCGTAACCGTCAACGGCTGACTTGTCAAACCGCGGCAAATCGCCTTCAGCAATTACGTCGGTTGCCAATACGCGGTTCAAAGCCTTGTCAAGCGGAACTGTGATTTCGCTGCACTTTTTGACCCTTAAAACGTCAAGCCACGTTTGCAGCGCTTCGTCCACGCGTGTCAGTTTCTGGAACCCTTTTAACCTTGTCAACGTGAATCCTCAACTAAAAGGGATTGCGACTTACAGTAAAAAACATATCGCGGAACACTGCATGTCGTGTTCTCTGGCGCGTGGGAAAACTTATACCCCCTCTATATATAGATTAAACCAGAGCGTAAACCAGCGCGCGTACACCGATGTGTACCCCATCGCTGTATACTGCAGCAGGTAACCTGTGCCGTTTGCAATTCCCAAGAAGATCAGCAGCTTTTTGTTAGTTATCTTGAGCTGTAGTTTTCCCAAAAGCAAAATCACAACCACGAGCGTGACTGAGGAGACCAGGAAGCGCCAGAAAACAAATGCGAGCGGGTCTATCGTGCTTAGCCCTATTTTGATGATGGGAAAAGAGGTCCCCCACAAGATGCCTACCAGTATGGTGAGGAAGACGGCTTTTCCTTTTTGGCTTAACAGTGGGTTGGACAAAGGCGCGGCTCCTTGCCCTTTCCATAGACAGGTCGCACCTTAGCGCGCGTTTTTGCTCAGATTATCAAGAGAAAAAAATACTCATATAAAAAGGAGAAAATAAAGTTGCCAAGTATCAATAGCAAAATGAAGAGACGGAACTGATATGTTCATTGGTGCGCCCTAATTGATTTTTATTCAGTGGTGGTGTTGTGTTGCAGTCGCAAATGATTATTAGCGTTTATACGCGTTAGGTTACGGGTGAAAGTGTTTTGGAAAAGGAAATGTTGAAGTGTCCTGAGTGTGGAGATAGTTTTGAGTCTCAAGAAATGTTGGATAAGCACACTAGAGAAAAGCATCCGATGTAGGCGCCGGCACTGAAAAACGCGCCAAAAAAGGAGAAGTACTTGCTACTTGGCTGCCGCTTTCTTCTCTTTAGATTCCTGGAACAGGTTCTTCACAGCAGAAATCCTGGATTTCTGAGCCAACTGCTGCGCCGTCACAAAAGTAATAGCTTCCTCAGGGCACCATTTGACGCATTGGGGACCATCCTCCTGGTCCTTGCAACTGTTGCACGTGAACACCACTTTCTTCTCAGGATGCATCATCATCGCCCCGAACTTGCACGCGCTTATGCACCACGCGCACCCGTTGCAAGCGTCCTCGTCAACCATGATTATGCCCGTGTCCTCCTCCTGAGACAACGCATCCCGCGGACAAGCAGCCACACAAGCAGGGTCTTCACAGTGACGGCAGGAAACCGCCAAATTGTTAAGCGGACCCAACCTTAAAACCCGGATCCGTGACTTCGTCGGGTTAAACGTGTTCTCGTTCGTCATGGAACACGCGTACTCGCAAACTAAGCAGCCGATGCATTTCTCAGGGTCAGCCGAAACAAACTTACGGTCTTGAGCCCGAACCATTACGCTTTGCCTCCTTTCACAATGCTGGCGTACTCGCTAAGACCAACCTCTTCAAGCTTCTCCAACGTCGGCACACCATCACTCGTCCAGCCCCGCGCCGCATAATAATCGTCAAGTCCCACCTGAAGCTCTTCATCACTGACAACCATGCCCTTCGCAGGTCCCTCCTCAGGCACCGGAGCATTCTTAATCTTCCAAGGCAACGTATCATACTCCCGAGTGCCCTTACCCTCACGAAAATTAAACAACCGCGCCAGATTCTCAATCCGCTCACCATCCTTATCCAACTCAGCAGCCGTCATCGGAATCCCCGTAGCCAACGTGTAATACTTCGCCAAATCTTCATTACCATCATAGTACGTGCCCCTCGAAAACTTGCAAACAATCAACGAGTCAATCACGTTGTAAATGTTACCGTTCTCCACAAGCATCTTACCCCTACCCGCCTCAATCTTGAAGCGGTTCACCTTACCCTTCACATCAGGCGAATAAGCACCATTCCGCAAGTGACAAGCCCCACGGAACGAAACACTAAACCCAAGCGCCGCGGTCTTCAAAGTCCGCAAATCATAACCCGGCAACTCCAAACCCTTAATGTGACAAGCATACTTCGGCGCGTCACCACCAATAATTTCAGCAGCCTTCGCCACACCCTCAGCCAACGCATTACCAAGCCAGCCCTCACGCTTCCCAATCTTATGAATAATCGCAATAAGCGCCTCAGCGTTCCCAAAACTCAAGTCAATACCCTCAGCCTGCTCCTTCGTAATCACACCATGTTCATAACAATCCATCGCAAACGCAACCACTACGCCGATGGAAATACCGTCCATGCCGTACTCATTCACAATCCGCATAGCCTCTATAATCGCGTCCAACCGGTCAACCCCACACAACGGACCCATAGACCAAAGGCATTCAAACTCCAAACGCGAAGTCGCGCCCTGATAAGGCCCCTCAGGAACCACCGCGATGTGGTCACACCGCATCCCGCAGGTTGCGCAGCCCACTATCTTCTTAACGTAATGCTCATTCAAGTATTCACCGCTCACTTTATCAGCGCCATCAAACTGCGAGTTAGTAAAATTCCTCGTCGCCAACGCATAAAGAGAATTCAAAACCAAAACGTTCTCAGGCGTCCCCAACGTCTTATACTTCTTCGTGGCAGGACCCTTCATACGCTCATGAATCATCTTCACAAACTCCCGGAATCCCTCCATGTCCGCTACGTTAACATCCTTCGTTCCCCGAACAGCCACCGCCTTCAAGTTCTTAGAACCCATAACCGCGCCCATACCCGTTCTTCCGATGGCGCGGAACTCATCATTTATAACGCATGCTATCCGCGACAGCCTCTCACCAGCCTCACCAATCGCCGAAACCCGAATGTAATAGTCGCCAAGCTCCTCACGAATCTGCATGTCCGTCTCATATGGCGACTTCCCAGTCATGTGCTCAGCATTCATTACCTGGACATTATCATCGTCAATCCACAAGTACGACAACTTAGGCGCCTTACCCGTT
>CAZZLA010000111.1:0-5026 GCA_964655035.1 uncultured Candidatus Bathyarchaeia archaeon
GTCTCCTTCTTCGTCCCAACTTTCGTCGTCCTCAACGTCCTCTTCCTCAAACAATCGTGAGCACCTCCTGAAAGGTCATGAAGCATGAAGCTGTACTAAGGTTTTCCTACGTTAGGTCGAATTATAAATGATATTATAAATGATACGCATATGAGCCAATAAACTCTTTTGAGGACATATTAAACGGGTTCTTTTTTCATTTTTCGCATAATGTACCGTTCACGTGTGTCTTTCAACAGCTTCCAGAGATACGCTGTCCTTTAGCCTTCAAGAACCAGATCTTGTTGTTTTATCCTTTCCACGGTAAATTGGTGGTGGCATTAAAATTTATGCAACCAACCAATTCTTACCTCAGAAATCTTAAGTCAGAAAATCCTCCACTAGACCTTATTTGTCTGCGCAATCTTCTACCCTGTCGATCCATTCATTGACAAGTGCCACAAACAGATTTTCTTGCTCTCCAGGTCGTCCGACGAAGTGACCCGAACGATCAAGTACTGCAAATGTGGCTCGAGGATAGTTCTCAATAATACCCCATGAGTCTCGATATCCAACATACGAGTCTTGTCTTCCCATCAAAATTAGTGTCGGTTTGTTAAATGGTTCAGAGAGATTATCAACATCAAAAGAGAACTTCCCTTCAAGTCTCTTCACAAACTCCAGATCCGCAACTCTAATCGCTGGAAGAACATAGATTCGAAGGTATTCTAGAGCCTCACGACTTTGAACAACAGCGAGGTTAAAAACGCTTAATTCCTCCTTCGTGAGTTCTAATACGAGTGCATCGTCCTTGACGAGGGCAGGTTTTGTTGATAAGCACAGTTTGTTGGGTGCGATTATAGGAGCTATTAGGAGAAGCCCGTTAATCATTGCGGATTCTCGATGGACAATGCCGCGGGCAAGATAACCTCCATAGGAGTACCCAGCCACTGCGAAACGTTGTCCTGGGATAACTTTGTCGATGAAACTCTGGACGATGGCTAGCACATCGTCATTGTTGGCGATCCAATCAGTTCTTGGAGTCTTTCCCATTCCGGGTAAGTCCAAGTAGATTCGTTTCCACCCTTGGCGAATTTTGAAAACAGGTTCCAGATCAGCCATAATTGACTGATGGTCAAGATACCAGCCATGTAACATTATAATGGGAGTTCCTTCGCCAAAAGTTTCGTAGTGAACAACAATTTTCCCAAGATCACATTCCATATTGATTCACTTCACTTCTTTGAATATCAATTGCCTTTTTATCTGACGTTGAACTAATATCTTTAGTAGTAAACTAGGTGCAAGCTGTACCAAATAGCGTGGGAGCACTTTTTTTGGGACTAAATTCAATTTCCTTCCTTATACCATATGTGTATGCTGAATCGAGTATACACTCCGCCAGCCATTGTTTGGAATGGTTAACCTCTGCAACCGTATCCAACGGAGCCGTTACGTCAAAGCGCGCGCTACGGAAAAAGTAATTAGCCTTCGGCGCAATCAAGATTTAAGAGAAAAAAAGCGAGGTTTGCACACAGAAATAGGAATTTAGAGTAAGTGGTGACCTTGAATGACTATATTATCTGATATTGAGCTTCTTTTCTTAATCAGCAATAACCAAATGGTTATAGAACCGTTCTCAAAAGACAGGTTAACACCAGCAGGATACGATTTCTCGTCTGGAGTTGCATGCGATTTGCATCCTAAGCAACAAACTTTGATAGTGACAGCCGAGTATCTTGAAGTACCCGCGGATGTTTTGGGAACAATCTATCTTAAATCCTCCCTATGCAGAGAAGCACTCATCGGAGGTTTCGCGGTGATTGACCCAGGATTCAGAGGAAAGCTAACCTTGTCCCTATTCAACTCAGGCGAATCAACCGTCCACATAGACAAAAACGAACCTTTGATCCAAGTGGTCTTCCACAAAACCGGGGAACCTTCCAACAACCCTTACAACGGCCGATATCAGGACAGCCTAGGATTAGTGGAGAGCAAGAGGAAAAACCCTAAAAAACCGTAAACGGTTCAGGGCGTCCTCAATTAGAAAACCGCTTGCAGGTAAGTTGTTATTTAAATCCTACCAATTAGAAATAAGAGATTTGGTTTAAATGGCATCGTCCGTTTCAGGTGTAATGCGCGAACTGGTGGGGTTCATAAGAAAATCCGCTGCAATTATACATTACTTTTCCGACATCGTAATAATCATAACGCTCTAAACTGCAATATTTGAACACGACGACGTAGGAGCGGTAATACTATGGCTCATAATAGCGTTGATTTCCGCGGTCATCGCCGAACTTCTAAAATCAAGGCTACCTACACCGTTAAGAATAGTCCTGCAAAGAAGGAACACCCTATAAATTCCTTCTTGTGATGCCTCTAAAACATTCTCTCTGACTTCCAGCGGCTAATAACAGGAATGCTTCAGCCATTAAATCATACCCTCTTTTCTGGCTTCTTTTGCTTTGCACTGGTCACAAAGGTCAGAATTCGGTCTACCCGAACGTCTTTCGTAGACGTAAAGTGGATATTGCGTGCAGTTCTTGAACCAATGCCATCTGTTGGGTGCTGGTCCCTTAACATACTCCACCATATTCTTATACTATTAAAACAATAACTGTGTCACCACTGCTATTTTTCATTTTTCTCTCTTGAGAACCAGTGATGTTAGTAATAATGCCCTAACTCTTGTCATCTCTTTCACTTCAAACATGCAAAAATTTTCCCCGGTGCAACCATCGTCATTTTCACTTCCCAAAACTGCACGAAAAAACAGAAAACGCAGAGGCACCCAAAGTGCATAATTCTTAAATATTTTCGTAGCCTATTACTATATGAGGGAAAGAGTCAAATCTATCCCGAAAAATGCAAAGTTTCAACAACACGGAATTCACCAAAAACCAAGCTAAGTGACCCGAGTTCAAATTTACGCAAATAGCAATGAGTGCCTTGCTATCAAACACATTGTGTCAAGTATATACATCAAACTTCAAAGTATACTCTTTCCCTCTCACTTTTTTCTTTCAAAACACGGTCCTATCCAAGATCTTGCCATGAACTGCCTGTGAAGGCTCATCCATCTGAACTCCGCTAAAAATCCAACATGTCCCCTAAGGAGCATACTAGGAGTCATGGGTTGATTACGGCTGAGCTTGGGTTGCGCCTACAATGTAGACTGGGTAGGGTATGATCTCCCCGAATTCTTGTATGTCTCGTTTCACCTGCTCAAACTTTGGTTCCTTGTAAGTGGGAACGATAAAAACAAGTACATCCAACTGCTTTTTAGCATAAGCCCAAAGACCTCTGAACAGCGACCTGTGAACCGCGTCAATCAATGACCGTTCAATTTCAATCACTGTCTTTTCTTTGTAAGCGTCAAGCTTGTAGGTTATTACTGGAAACAGTGACACTTCAATGTCCCATCGTTTCTTATGAAGAAAATGCTGTACTCGTTTATGATCTTCCTTTGATGACAGGTCGGTTAAAGAAGCCGCCTCTAGAATAGTTGAAAGTTGCCCCTTCCTCTGAAGTATCGCTTCTGCCTCTTTGAAACTAAAAACCTTTCTTTCGCCTACAAGGTCCGAAGCCACTTTACTTGCGCTGTCTGCTTTTGTCTCTTGCGGTTCAGAAATCCCTTGGGTTTTCAGAGCGTACTTGCCCTGTCCAATTCTCTTTAGCACTCTATCTTCTGGAAGGAAAAAAGAAGACTGGCTTTCTACAGAGAGATCCGCCATGACGGTTTCAATATGCTTCCATTCTCTTCCATACTTCAACTTAAGATAGTGCTTTACTTCAGATACGGAGCCAGACCCGCCTAAAGCAGTTAACGCTTCGACAATTATCTCTTTCAAATTTAAAACTGGGCTCATTTATGAAACACAATAAACAGAAATGTTACTCTTAGTAAAAATGTTTTGCTAACAGAACATTCCAAACCAAATTCGCCTTTAACACAGGCTTGAACGTTTACACGGCTCTAAAAAGAAGTTGCACGGTAGCAAAGAACCAAAAACATCAATTTCAATTCAGGAATACGCCAAAAAATTAAACAGTAATGTCAAATCGTTCAGTATGCTCCACCCCGTAACTTCGAAGTTCGAAGCTTAAACAACAAGAACTGCTATAACCATAATAAGCTACTGGATTTAGTATGGGAAACCCTCCGCTTGCGAACTTGGAAAACGACCAAAAATTTGATGCTACCTTAGTGGAACAGCTGGCTAAAATCATCGAAGTTTTGTCAAATTTAGAAGCTTAGTTCTTAACCTTCCAACTTAAATAAGTTGAAACGTGTCTCCTTAATGACTTAACATTCGCTAAAATAGCGAAAATGGTTATTAACAAGAAAATAAATAGGCACTGCAAAGGAGAACTAAAATGATTGACATTACAACTATTCCGTTAGCCACAATTGTGATAATGCTTGTCGCACTTACCATATCGTTTCTCAACATGGTCATCAACCGCTTGTTGATCACCCGCATGTGCGGATGGGAAGAATACAAAGTAATGCGAAAGGAAACGTCTGAATATCAGTCTCAGCTGATGAAAGCCATGCGCGCTAACGACACAAAACGCGTCGAGAAACTGAAAAGAAAAGAATCACAGATGAGAAACATGCAAAACAAAATGATGAAGCCCCAAATGATACTGTTCCCGATTTCCATGAGTTACATAGTGATCTGGTGGTTCTTCCTAATCCCAACCTTCGGAGGAGACGCCGTGGCGATTGTCCCAGGAATCGCGCCAGGAGCCTTAATGGCAACCGGCATACCTGTGATATACTGGTACATGCTCTGCTCATTCTTCTTCGGAACCCTCGCCTCTCGCATAATAGGTGTAACACCCATAGCATAAAAACGCACAGTTGAGCGCTATGACCAAAAACGAAAAGGTGAAAAGCGCTCCCGAGAAAAAAATAGTGGTCTGCATATCCGGAATGGCTGGAACCGGAAAAAGCACGTTAGCCAAGAAACTCGCCAAAAAATACGATTTAAAGTACTATTCAGGCGGTGACGCCTTGAAAGAGCTAGCAGTAGCCGAA
>CAZZLA010000112.1:0-4967 GCA_964655035.1 uncultured Candidatus Bathyarchaeia archaeon
TCGTTTACGGAAGATTCCCCTGTCACCAATGTAACTTCCTGTGACAAAGCCCAAGGCAGCATCGATTGGTCTTCCCCCTGTCTATTGGGCGCGACCTTGGCTGCAACTGGGTTATTTCGATAAAATTAATATTCAACTTGAATCGTAAAAGTGTAGCCATCAAACATGAAAAATTGAGATAGCAAACCTGAGATTGGTGAATAGATCAGCAGGATGGAAAAAGTCAAGAAACGAGGGTAAATGAATGAAGAAGTTACTTGTATCTGCTTTTCTATGCTGCTTGATTATATGTGTCACTGTTTCGTCAGTTTCGGCTCAACTTCCTTATTTCACTGTAAGCTTTGACAGAACAAACTACAATTTAGGCTCCACGGGAACTATTACCGTCGATATTGAAAACCTCGCGCAAGCATTTGATATAAGGGATATCGGCGTCACACTGTATTTCGCTAAAACCGACGGATTATTTTTCCCCACTGAGTTTTTTGGGTTGAACTACACTGACACCCCGTTGCAAATAGCCGAAAACTCAAACGAGTCAATATCCTTTGACTTCACTATTCCACAAGTAAATAATCTTGAATCTGGAGTTTTCTATTATATTTTTGATGTGTACATTAGAGAACAGGGCACAACCACATATTCCTATGAATCCCCTGGACGACTTGAAGCCTTATCTAACGAATACTATTGCATTCTCCAAGCGCCTGAAACAACCCCTTCACCCGGTCCGACAACCGAACCACCACCCACCCCTACCCCAACACCGGCTCCTACGCCGACCCCAACACCAACCCCCACTCCAACGCCCACGCCTACGGCGACCCCAACGTCCATAGATTTCTTCTCAGCAGAAATATTGATCGGAATAGTCATCGGTGTAGCCATAGCAGTGGTTGTAATCATAATAGTTTTGGTCATGCGGAAAAAGAGGAAAGAATGAAGACGCCTGTTTTCCCTCAAGGAAATGCTTGTCTCCGCAGTTAGAGCGCAACTGCCCAGAAACCTGTGGCGCAAGCAAAAAATAAGTTATGGTCACCACGGCGTGAAAAAGCCTAAAACGAAATGGAAATGTGTGGTTAGAGTGGCGCCGCCGATAGGATTCGAACCTATGACCGACTGGTTAACAGCCAGCCGCTCTACCGGGCTGAGCCACGGCGGCACAGCAAACCTATCCACTTTCAGTTCAACAAAACTATTTAAGCATAGTCATTCATAACAAAACCGCTACGCTATTTGTCGCACTTTACGCTTAGCAATCCCAGCAAAGCCCTTATAGAACTCCCTCAGGAAGCGCCCATACCACTTGCCCCTAAAAGATATTTCAAGCAGGTCATTTATCCAATGAAAGTCATGTTCCGAGCACTGAAACAGCAGCTGCTTATGTAGGTCACTCATCTCCGTCCTTTTAAACCAGTCTTCACTTTTTAGCTTGCCCAAAGGAACAAAAAACAACGGCACGATAAGACTGCGAAAACCTTTAAGATCGTCCATCAACTCCATCGTCTTTAAAAGGTCTTCTTCTTTTTCCTCAGGAAGCCCTACAATTAAGGTGCAGGCGGGAACCATCATGTTATCATGCATCAAGCCCATGCTATCCTGCACAACTTCAGGCCAATTCTTAGCCTTGAAAGGGTGTGCCTTCGCAGGCATGATTTTCTGCGCAAGCTCAGCAGAACCTGTTTCTATGCCAATTTCTGCGCCCCACCACGTCTGCTTCGACAAAATCATCTCGGATAATCTTCCGAAAAGCTTAGGCTTTGACGCCACCGCAGCCAAAGAACAGTGACTCCAGCTTATGCCATCACAATTTTTCGCCACGAACTCATGAAGCCTTAACAGTTTGTCATCCTCAGGTGTGGTGTTCTTGGAACCGTATAGCATGACATCTTCCGCGTGAAGACAGCAACCCTCTATCTTCTCAGACTTAAGGTTCAAACTGATCTCCCGTCTAATTTTCTCAAGCGGATACCACCTCAAAGGCCTCAGCGTCACATTACAGAACTCGCAACCTCTACAGCAGCCTCGCCCAATCTCCACCAATCCATTAATCGAAGGCTGAACAATGTCCGGAATCTCCTCCAAACTAGGCGTCTCTTTAACACCGACTTCATAATACGGCGGTAAATTTTCACCCTCAAGGGCAGCTTTGAAAAGCTTTCCGATAACGTTTTCACCTTCGCCCTCAACGATGCAGTCTATGCCGTGGTCTTCGACAAACTTTTGCCTGTAACGAAACTGCCATGCGCCGGGACCTCCAACTACGATTTTTAGGCCTCTTTTTTTTGCCTTTTTAACTTCTGGATTGCTGATTAAAAGCTGGAAGTACTTTGATAGGTAAGGTTCTTTCTTGAAAATCGCTGCAAGAGTGCTTGAGGCTGGGCCTAAGCCGAAGGGATCCATTGCGTGAATTCCTAAAACTTTAGCTTCGTTAATGTGGTCTTCTAGGTGATCTGGACTAATTACGGTAACATCTAAGCCTTCCTTCAAGAGTTGGGCTTCAATTTTTCTCAAGCCATACGGAGCTGCTGAAGGGATGCCTCTGTCTACTTTCAGGGGAGGGAAAAAGAGGAAGCTGTAGAACCATTCAGGGATGAAGTTCGGAGGAGCGCATGTTCCAAAACCTAGGAATTCGTTGTCATGATAGTTACTCATAAGCGTTCGGTCAGCGGTTAAAAGTATTTTTGCCATTTTCTATTCTCTCCTAGGCTTTGTTCGCTTCAAATAGAGAATCTGGCGCTGTATTTCCTAGGATTTCACTCAGATATAACTTTTATTGCCCTGTACTTCGGCGATGACTAGCTGACTTGATGCGTTAAAAAACAAGGAAAGCTTTACATTGGCGCGCGCTCAGCTCAAGCGTTGATGTTTTGCAGTTGTCTTTGAATGAAAATAAGCTGTTGAAATCGGGAATCATTATGGTGGAAAGGATTTTTGGCTTTTCAAACAGCAACTTTGTAGTTCCATCAATCAAATCCGACAAGAATCCATAAGCAGTAAACCTCCTGTACATTACAACTCCATCGTTTTTCCTAGACTTTTTTTTATCGTCTCTGTTCTTCCTGATTCAGCACGGCTAAGGAGTAGAAGGCTAACGGGCTTTTCATTTCGTGTGTATTTTGACCGCAACGCAAGGTCTATCGCGTCAAGAATCGACATGTACCCTACTAACTCGGTTTCTTGCACCAAAATTTCGGTTCCGCCTGTTCATCAGCCCAGATATCTGGAGCCTTTAGATATGACCGTAGGCTTTCCCCTATCAGGGAGTTTCTTTCCTACAGCCCCTTTACAGCCATCGTAGCTGTTTTTTTGCTTTTCGCGACTTTCGTTTTTAGCGCGCGTATAGTGGGATTCAGAATATATTTTTGATTTTACTCACATAAAGAATCAATATTTAATTTCTGGTAACCATCCTTAGTAGTGGTGAAGATAATTTTATGCCACAGCTTGTTAAGGGCGGTAAAAATGTTTATGGCTGGTCAAAAGTAGGGGAAGATGGAAGGATTGCGGTCCCTCAGGAAGCGCTAGTAGAATATCAGATGCAGCTGCCATGTAAAGTAATTTTATTGCCAGGTAGCATTCGTTCTGGTGGGTTTGCGATAACCACTTTTTCATTATTAAAGAACTCAGCTTTGTTCCGAATATTGGATGATAATCCAAAACTGGCTAATTTCCAGTTGTCTGAAGGAGAAATTGGTTTGGTTGCGGGGAAGCCTTACTGCTGGGTCACGTTGAATACAGACGGGTCTTTAGTTGTTCCCTTAGAAAGCCTTAAAAAATTCGACGTTAACGCTGGAGATCTTTTGCTTTCAGTGAGAGGGAGTCGTTTGGGACTGGGTTTTTGTGTAAAAGGGCCATTAATCAATGAAGCAAAACGGCATTCGAACTTAATTCTGTTCAAGTAATGCGCGCGCTTACCTTACAACATTCTATAGCGCGCGCCACCAAACCTGTTATAGGTTTACTTCTTGATGAACTTGAAGAC
The DNA here is from genome assembly GCA_964655035.1 of uncultured Candidatus Bathyarchaeia archaeon. Taxonomy (GTDB): domain Archaea; phylum Thermoproteota; class Bathyarchaeia; order Bathyarchaeales; family Bathycorpusculaceae; genus SG8-32-3. The sequence continues at coordinate 3,986 of CAZZLA010000112.1, forward strand.
TAGAGGCGTGATAAATGCTATCCCAAAAGCAAGTATTGCATATTTTAAGAAATGTATGTAAACTACTGCACCAAGTGACAGCGAATTCAAAACAAAGGTCATGATCAGGTATAACCCTAATACAATTATGAGCCCTACAACTGATCTTATGGCTTTAGTCCATCGATTGACATTCACAGAAATATTTACATGTTTAGATTCAAGGGAATACCCAAAGGAAAAGCCAAACAGAGTCCCGCAAATTAGTGCGGAGTTTCCTCTGGCAATATTAGGAAAAATCGCTAACGAAAGCCCAAAGAGAAGTATGGATATAAGAGGCATCAGATAGTCCCGTAACCACCTCGGAATACTACTCAACTCGCTTTCAAGGTAGGGCATAGTCTTGTATGCTACTATTAAGAAGACAGCACCGAAGAGTATTCCGACGAAAACGTCACCTGCATAGTGAACTCCCAGATAGATCCGAGAGAAGCCAACCAAAAAGATCAAAGCACAAAAAAGTATACGCGCCCAAGCTTTCCTAATTTTTAACCCAGCCCATCCCCAAAACGTTACGGCGCTTTGCGCATGCCCACTTGGAAAACCGTAAGAGACGTCGTCTTTCATGATAATTCGGTACTCGCTGGGGGGCCTATCCATTTTGAAAGACATTTTTATCCAATAGTTTAAGTATGCACTTACTAGAAGTACATAGGACACCCTCACTCCAGCCCTTTTGTTGAAACACCAGTACGTTATTGCGATTAAAGACATGTAAACATAATCTTCACCTAAAAGAGTAAAAAGAATGAAAAGAAGATCTAGAGTTGGTGAAAGGGCTGATTGGAGAGCCTCTATTACCTCCGTTCTGAAGAGTATATCCACATCAAACATCCTTTTTCATTCTGCAAAGGTATATTTACCAAAACGACTTTCCGTTTTCATCTGAACACCCACTCGCAGTAAGGGTCTCCCATTCCCACGCATTTCGTTTCTTTGACAT
>CAZZLA010000113.1:0-4941 GCA_964655035.1 uncultured Candidatus Bathyarchaeia archaeon
GACGTAGAAGGCAATGAGCCAGAGGACAGAAGAATCACCGATCACCTTTACGGAGGAGACAAAAGATATAGGCTAAAACAAGAGATGGTTCTTGGAATAGGCGGGGCAAAACTTCTCAAAAAGTTTTTTTTCAAAATTAGAAAATACCACATGAACGAGGGGCACTCTGCCCTATTAACGCTTGAGCTGCTAAAGGAAAACAGCATGGATTCTGAAAAAGTGCAAAACCTCTGCGTTTTTACAACGCACACTCCAGTTGAAGCCGCGTTTGACCAGTTCTCATACGACTTGGTTGAAGAATTGATAGGTAAAGAATACTTGCTGTCTACTGTGAAACAATACGCGGGTCAAGATAAGCTGAACATGACCTATTTGGCTTTGAACCTTAGCAAATACGTAAACGGGGTTTCTAAGGCACACATGGAGTACTCGCAGAGGCTGTTTCCAGGTCACTACATCAGGTCGGTAACCAACGGAGTCCACTCTTACACCTGGACCTGCAAATGCTTCAGAGACCTTTTTGACAAGTACATTCCAGGCTGGGCAAACGAACCCATACTACTGGTTAGAGCGAGTGAAATCCCAAACCGAGAGGTGTGGGATGCGCACATGATTGCGAAAAAGAACCTCATCGAGTTCGTGGAAAAAAACACAGGCGTGAAATTGGACCCTGAAGTGCTGACAATAGGTTTTGCCAGAAGATCAACAGGATACAAAAGGTCAACTCTAATTTTCTCCGACATAGAGAGACTGCTAGATATTAACGAAAGAGGAAGAGTTCAGATGGTTTTCGCGGGAAAGGCTCATCCAAATGACGAGAACGGCAAGAGGCTGATACGGGGGATTTACAATCACATAGATATGCTGAAAGACCGCATAAAAATGGTTTACCTAGAAAACTACAGCATGGACATGGCTGCCAAGCTAACCTCGGGAGTTGACGTTTGGCTTAACACGCCGCTTCCGCCGATGGAAGCTTCCGGCACAAGCGGAATGAAGGCGGCGCACAACGGCGTGATAAACTTCAGTGTGCTGGATGGGTGGTGGATAGAAGGGTGCGTGGAGGGAGTAACAGGTTGGGCTATAGGGCCGCATCCAAGGGAGCTAGTTACTGAAAAAGAAAGAAGAACGAATGAGCTTCATGACCTGTACGGCAAACTGGAATACCTAATTGCCCCGACATTTTATAGGCAAAGGGACGACTGGATAACACTGATGAAAAACTCAATCTCCAGAATCGCATATTACTTCCAGATTCAATGGGTTATGCGAAGATACATCACCGAAGCCTACATCATCTAAGCTTCCGTTGGCAAAGCCAGCATGCTATATGATGTCAGCTCTGTGGAACTACCCAGTAGCTGGAGAAGTCGCCTTTCACCCATTTCCCGCCTAAACTCCGAACAACATCGTTAATCTCATTCCATTCATCCTTCAAGTACTGAACTGGCTGCACTATGACGTCATCTCCGTCTACCGTGAAACTCAGCAACTCACGCTGCTCCGGACTGAACTCTTCTTCCACCGCACTCGTATCCAGGCTTGGGGCAATCCGCGCTTTTTCCACGGGTTTAGATTCAAGTTTAGGCTTTGCTGCGGACTGAGGCACGGCCTTAGAGCTTGCGGCGTAGACCACGTTGAATTCGGGAATTGGATAGGATTCTGCAACGTCTTCAAAGCTGTCACTTCTTACGATTGCGAGCACCTGCTTGGAAAACAGGTCGCACTTTACGTCTAAGAGTTCAAGGTCGGCGGGCAGGTTAGAAATGAAAGATGCTTTTCCCTGCATTGCAGCTATAAGGAATTCAGGGGTTAGTTTTATCATTCTCATCTTCATGGTTTCAACACTCAGAATTGCCTTTTAACTGTGTCCAGATAACTTAAAAGTATTGCTTATCACTCCGCAGCATCCATTTTTGTTCTATATGACCAAAAGCTCTGAAAAATCGCCTAGGAAAAATTGTTATTCCATGGCAGAGCACCTGTTTCCTTATGAAGCAAGCGCTTCAAGGCTAACTATGGAATACCACGTGCCCAATGTCTGATTTGTCTCAGCAAATTCCGGGCAATCTCCATTTTTTCCTTCAATTCTTCCCCGTGCCCTTCCCACACATGCTCCACTCCGAGGAAGCACTTCCATCTTTTGCACTCCAAACTTTTCATAAGCTCATGAGCCGCCCGAGCCAAAGCAGTTAGGTCTTTGTTCCCCACAGAAAAGGCTGCAAAATGGGAAAAACCTTCAGGATGATCAATCTCTCCTATCAGAAAGGGGATCCCGTTTTTCTTTACCAGACTATCTATGCGACGCAGAGAGATGGATTCATCTTTTTTCCTGAAGAAAAGGTAGCCCACGGGAAGCTGTTCTCGCACGATCTTATCAACTGCTATTAAGTCAAGCGGCAACGAATTTTCCAGCGATGCAGTATAAGTGATAATCGGCTCCTTCTCCAAACTTTCAAACTTGCCAGTCTCTTCAAACGAGGTTATTGCCCACAACTCATCTTCGCCGAAGACCTTTATGTACAAGTAAATTTTGAAACTGTGCTTCTCCAATAGTTTCTTGATCATGGATAGCGGCCGGTTCCAGCTGAAGATTCCAACGTTGGAAAATCTGAAGCTGACCAAACCGATTTTATGAGTAGTGGCGGCCTCTTTGAGTGCGGTAGCCATTTGCCCATCTTCCCCTTAACTACATATGTAGTGAACAGGGCATAAACGTTTTGTGCCCGAAGTCAATTTGTTCGTGTTGCCATTTATACCCTACTAAGCTAAGCATGCGAAACGCTATTCGGTTTTGCTGGGGCTTTGCGATGCTTTATTTTTCCTAAGAAAATAGATTGCGGAACCAGCTATCACCAATAGCACCACAAGAAGGATATAGGGCGCCAAGGATTCAAGTCCGTTCTCGGGAAGGGGCATGCTGCCGACGAGAGCGTTAGGCTGTTGATCAAGACTTTGAACTTTCAGGTTTTTGAAGGCTATGAAAGTGGAGGGGGCACATGAAATCAAAATTCCGAATTTACTCATGTCTAGTGCATCGTTTTTGAGGGCTGAGGTTTCTAAAAGGGTGCCATTATCGCCCCGTAATTCTGTTGTTATTTCGCCTCCAGATATCTTGGCAACGGCTTTGTACCAGATGTTTCTTTCTATGCTCCTCGATACGTTCATAAACGTCGCGTTGCTTCCATCAAGCCGGTTTTCTATATTAGAGACATCCACCCCGTCCAAAAGTTTTACACTGGCGCTATAATTTCCGTCGTCATTCTCTAAGACAAAGCCGAACTGGTTATTTTCCAGCTCTTGAATTTTAATGGTGCGCTCGGGTATCGTTACTACAAATGAGTGCCGCCTATAACGGATTATTGTTTGCTTCACTTCCGGCAGTGTTATTGTCTGCCCGCCATTTGTTGTGTTTTGCCCAGTATTCAGTATTAAGAATTCGCCGCTTAGAGAGACGTTTGCGCCTGTCAAACTGCTTTTTAGAAAAGCGTTATTGCTTCGACTGGAAAGGTGGTATCCCGTATTTTCATTGAAAGCGAATGTCTCGTTAGGTTCACCCGATTGCTGGTACTCAGCCACATTCGCTACAGCCCCGAGCGGGTATGACCCAACAAAAACGGTTACTGTTTCGCTGTCTGAGCCAGCAATATTAGAAAAGCCAATCAAGCTTGTTCTGAGCGTGTAGGTACCACTTGATGGAACATTGCAGGGAATCGAATAATTTCCAAGGTCTTCTGTAACTGTCTTCAATATTTTGTAAGAATAGCCGCCATCGTGACTGACGTACATCACGATGTCTTTACCGGAGTATGACGGTGAAATCGAACCTGAAATCACAAAAGCCCATTCGCTCCCACCATTCGTGTTTTCCAAAGACAGATTCACCGATACGGAAGAAGAGATTAAGGGTTTGTTTAGGCTTGAGGAAACGCGCGCTGGGGAAGGGTCCTCTTGAGTTTCAATGGGAATACCCACGGGTGCAGAGGAAGCAAAACAGTCTGGTTGATCACCTACCTTCCAGCTTCCTGTAGACGTGCACTCTGCTACCCAATATGTTTTGTTATTGTACTCGAAGCCAGTGACCTTCGTTTCCAGCTCATCGTAGACAGGTGTGTAGGGTAAGTATACTCCAATATTCATGTGAGCAGGATGCAAATCTCTGTAGACGAGTAAAACAACATCTAGTCCACCAGCTTTCATGATTGAGGCTGCTAGGAACGACAGCACATCGCAATCTCCTGAATTTTCTGCTAGGGTTTCAACTGGGTATTTGATGTTACTAACAGCGTACGGGATCTGATGAACCAGCGCCAAAACGTTATTAGCGAATTCTTCATCGCTGCTTTGTTTGTTCCTTGTAATGTTTCGTATGTTGTCTGCAAGGGTTTGAACCGGCCCAGGTGTAACGAACTTTGAGTATTCTCGGTCACTGTTTACAGAATTAGCTTTGCCACGGTAGTAATCATAGAGGGAGAGAGGCACGGACGTGTACAACTTGTAAATGGCATGGGAGCTTCCTTGTTCAACATCGAAAGTGTAGGTTCGCTCGCAATTGCTGGGAGCAGTAGGCTCAGAGTTAAGGGTCATTCCTATGGGGGTAAGCCAGATAAACCCGAGAAAGATAAGCAGCAACGCCAGTAAGTAACTTCTTTTCATCAAATTCCTCTTAACAGTGAAATCCGCCTTAGAAAAGGTGAATACGTTTATCTTTTAAACTTATCTTGAAACGACAAAATTAAAAGGGTTATCTTGCCAAGAGCAGAATTTGAAGCCTTCACCAGACCCTACCCCAGAACTTCCAGAATTTCCAGCTCTGCTAATCACAGCAATTTTTCTGGCGGCAACGCTATCTACTGTTGGAATAATTTACAAAAGAAACACAGCCAACACCATAACGGAACGGAGACGGGCGGGGTGGGATTTGAACCCACGACCCCCACC
>CAZZLA010000114.1:0-4936 GCA_964655035.1 uncultured Candidatus Bathyarchaeia archaeon
GTAACTGAAATTAGCTTTCGCTCTTAGGTTCGGAATTATGGCGGGCCCGACGGGAATTGAACCCGCGACCCTCGGATTAAAAGTCCGATGCTCTAGCCTGACTGAGCTACGGGCCCTCATAGCAAATGTGTTGCTTATATGAGAAACAAAAAAGAGGTTTTTTAGCGTTTCGATTCGAGACTCAACTTAAACTTGCAAGTTGCCTTGTTTTTCGATGCTTAAGATTCACGGTCAAGGACTGTCTTCTTTTAGGCCTTTTCTGAGTTTAAAAATTTGAATGCAGAAAAAGATTTAAGGCGTTTTTGGCGCCAAGAGGCTGTTTGGCATGAAGCCTTTGATTTTGTCGCTGGCTCCCAGTAGCGTGGTTATTGTTTTTCGCTGGGGGTTGTGTTGAAAAAATTTCAATTTTTAGTTATATAAGTAACGTTGAGTCAACGAAATTTTTAATGCATAATTTTCATTTTAATGGTAAATGCGGCTGCTTTTACTAGTTAGCGATATACATGCATGTTAACAAATGTTATTTCCTCTTTTAGGCTTAGAAAAGGCAAGGTGTTAAAATTGATTTCGTGGAAACACTCCTTTAAGCGATTAAACGAAGAATATGAAATAGCGAAGAAAAAGAAGCAAGCTTTAGACAATTTATTTGAAAACGGCAGAATTTCTCAGGCTACACGCGATTCGTTCGACAACGACATAAACGCGGTCATAACGGAGATTGAGAAGCAGCAGAAAGACCTTCTTGTGAAGATGCAGGGTAAAGTAGCGGAATTAGAGAGCCAGATAAAGACTTTAGAGACCCTTCTTGCCAACTACGAGATACAGCATGCGGTTGGTGAAATTGAAGAAGAAGCTTACCAGCGCGAGATAACCCTACTTTCAACAGGACTTGAAAGCGCCAAGCGCGAACTAAGCGTAATAAATGAAGCTACAAACCAGCTTTGCCCACCACCCGTAGAAGAGTCAGCGACGGAAACAGTTATACCCGCTGAGGAAAACGCTGTCGAAGTGGTTCAAGATGAACTCGTGGAAAGCATTCCAGCCGTTCCGGAGGAAGTGGAAGTTGCAACAGAGCCATGCCCGCAGGAGCCTGTGATAACCATGGAGGAAGCAGTTCCAGAACAGCCCGAAATTGAGTGCGAAACCAGCGTTTCTGCTGAGATGCCTGAAGCCGTAGAAGAGGCGCCGCAAGAAGTTGAATACACGCCAGAAGTAACTGAAGAAATGCCCGAGGTCATGGATGAAGCGCCCGAGACCGTTGAGGAAAACCAGGTTACCGACGATATGCCTCTGATCATGGATGAGACGCCAGAAATTACCGAGAACAGCCCAGAAATCATAGACGAGCTTCCACAGGAGATTGAGGATCAGCCTCAGATCACGGAGGAGATGCCTCAGCCTCTGGAGGAAACGCCCGAGGTAATTGAGAACGAGCCGCAACAGATAGATGAAGTGCCCCAGATCACGGCGGAATGGCCTGAGGAAGTTCACCCTTCAGAAGCGCCCAAAGAGGCGCCACCAGAAATAAGCGTCGAGGCAATCGCAGAAGAGGAACAAGAAACCGAAGAAGCAACGGCAGACGCAGAAACAGACGAAGAAACTGAGACCCAAGAGCTGTAAACAGTAAAGTATAAGCCCTCTTTTTTTCTTTTTTAGAAAGTGCCCAAATTACAGTTTTTGCCGAAGGAGTTTTAGAGATGTTTTAGAGCGTATGTGGGCTCTGAGTGTCTAACCCCTCCTTTTTATAAAGAGCTGTAGCGCTTGAGCGTGTAGGGCCCTCTATAGTTTCTGCATCGACTCTCTATTAGGCTCCCAACATGCTGGTCTGGCGTTAATGCCCGAGGTTTATACCTCCTTGTAGATTCTGAATTAGTGTTTAATTAGAATGCCAATCAAGGGTAGGAGTGTTGCGGCTTTTTTAAAAGCGCTTGTTTTATTTTGTTTATGTAGTCTGTAAAGTCTGCGGGTTGGTCTTGCTTCATTTTTTTTTGATATTGTCAGGATGTTGTCGTAACCTTTTTTGGATAGTTCTTTCTTTAAAACGCTGAAGGTTCTGCCTTTCCATAACGCACAGGTGCAGAAAACGATGGCCTTTTTGCTTTCGGCGTTTGGCAAGCGTTTCACGAAATCAATGGTTTCCTGTGCGGGTCTGAAACCCTCGACAGGCGTTCCTACAATCAACATGTCAAAGTCATCAACGACTGACGGTTCAGAAGACGTCATGCTGAAAACGGGCGCTTTTGTTGCTTCGGATATGGCTTGTGCCATGCGCTTGGTGTTTCCCGTTCTTGAAAAGTACAGTACACATGGCTTCATGGTTTCAGAATACAATTCTTTCGCCTAATATACTCTTCGTTAGCCCTGAACGGCAAAATCAAGTCCGCTCCAGCAGCCTGTAAAACTGCCAAGCCTCGAAAACAGAACTCTCTCTGACCCGCCAGCAATAATGGCAGTTACGGAAAAAGAGGCGGTCATATGCTTTCGCTTCAAAGGAGGAAGAGTGGATTATGCTGGATTTTTTGGAAAGAACCCCGTATTTCTCAACTGGGTTAAAGACGTGTTTCTCTATTATTGGGGCAAAGGAAAGTAGTTCTAGCGATTTTCGTTGGCGATGACAGGGAAAATATTTAAACTGGTTTCACGCGGATTCAAACGCTGAGTGAATGAAGTATGCCCTCCCAAGCAGAAATTGTTTTGAAACCAATCGGTTTTGTCCGAACGGCAGCCGTCGGCGACGAAGTGAAAGACAAAAGCCGTATATCTCAGATAATCATTAATAATCAGTTTGCTGAAGCATTAGACGGCGTCGACGGGTTTTCCCACGTGTTTGTGCTGTTTTGGCTGCATGGAGTTTCTGATGAGCAGCGGAAAACCTTGAAGGTTCACCCGCGAGGCAGACGGGACCTACCTTTGCTGGGCGTGTTTGCTGCGCGAACAATGCTTCGTCCCAACCCTGTTGGGTTGACGCTGGTTGAGCTTGTCCAGGTTGAAGGCAACTTGTTGACGGTTCGCGGTCTTGACGCATTTGACGGGACCCCTGTTCTCGACATTAAACCCTTTGACTCTTGGGATAAAGTAAGCACTTTCAAAGTGCCGGGCTGGTGGGTCAAGCTGGAGAAAGAAAAGGCGCAGCTTGGATAGGCAGAGGCTTCTGGCGCTTGTCGTCTTTAGAAACCGTATTTCTCTGCCATTGCCGTAATGATTCCTTTTCTAAGTTCTTCTCCCTTCACGTTTGCATTTTTCAATCTAGCAAGTTCATTGGCTACGGCATCGTCTTTAAACGCGGCTTTAATCCAGTTTTCAAAATCTTCACGGTATAGGTGAAACTCCAGTGAGTCTAAAGCTACGCGTTTGATTATTTCATAGAAGTCTTTGAAGCTTTCTGCCGAGAACCCGGTAGGCTGCCCTATTCCCGTGTAAAAGTGGAACGCCGCGTCCTTCGGAACTGGAGTGATGGCTTTGAGGATGGCTTTGCCTTTGTCCGTTATGCCGTATCCGCCGCCCGTTTTCCTTACAAGTCCCGTGTTCACGAGTTCCTGCACGCGTTCTATCGTCAGGTTTGGAGTTAAGCCGACCATCTGCGCGAAAGCGTTCAGGTCTATGCGGCTTGTAATCTCGTTCATAGCCTTTAAAACTCGTAGTTGCTCTTCTGTCAAGCGAGGTTCACCTCAGACACACACATATTATCTCACCGGGTCTTAAATGTGTTGATGCGCCGCAAACAAAACTATAAAACATTACGAAACATCAGTAGAGCGCACGCGTGTGCCGTCAGCAAAATTTTTTAGCAAAGAAACCCGTAGCGTTTAGTGGCGCAGAAAGACCTTGCAAGACACTTATGTTATCGTTATTGTTACCACCTCCAGCAAACAGGAAGCGGAAAAAATAGCGCAGCACCTTCTCAATCAGCGGCTTATTGCCTGCGCCAACATAATCGGGCCTGTCTCATCGATTTTTCACTGGTCGGGAAAAACTGAGCACGCTGAGGAATACTTGATGCTTTTGAAGTCGCGGAAGGACCTGTTTGAAAAGCTGGCGGAAACCGTGAAGGCTTTGCACAGTTATGAAGTGCCGGAGATTCTTGTTCTTCCTGTGGTTGGTGGCTCAGAAGAGTATTTGGATTGGTTGGGCCGATGCTTGTCTTAGGCAAAGCGTAATGTACGTTTTTGTACACAGAAGCCTTAAATACGCCATTGCAGTATGGTTCAGAACTTAAGGAGTAACGCAACATGGGGTATCGTATTTGGCTCCCAGCAATCTCAGGCTCAACTTGAAGCCCGCAAACTAAACTACAAAAAAATACCTTTTTCAAAATCACCCCTCGAAACCTTCTCCAAACTCCACAAGCGTTATGAAACCGCTTACCTGCTCGAATCCATCGAAGGCCCAAGAAAACTGGCGCAGTACTCGTTCATAGGCTTCGACCCACGAATAACAATTGAAATCAAGAACGGAGAAGCGAAAACCCGCATCAAGAAAACTGGAGAAGTCGAAAGAGAGAAAACCAGAGACCCATTACGTGTTATTGAAAAACTTCTATACGGCAAAGCAGTCTCCAACAGCGAGTTCCGCTTAGTTGGAGGCGCCGTCGGCTACATTTCCTACGACACTGTTCGCTACTGGGAAAAACTTCCGCAAAAAGCCGGAGACGACCTCAACTTTCCTGATGTGCAACTGGGCGTTTTTGATGATGGTATCGTGTTTGACCATAGACAAAAACGTGCATTCTACTATTATTCAAGCGAAAACCGCTTTTCGGAAGTTGAGCGGCTGATAAAACAGCCCAGCTCTCAAGAGCGTTTAGTGTGCAGCAAGCCGAAAGTGAACGTTACGAAAGAGCGTTTTGAGAAAGCCGTGGAAAAAGCCAAAGACTACGTTGCCTCAGGCGACATTTTCCAAGTCGTCCTCTCAAAGCGCTATGGGTTCCGCGTCAAAG
>CAZZLA010000115.1:0-1038 GCA_964655035.1 uncultured Candidatus Bathyarchaeia archaeon
TGCAAAGTTGCACACCTCAACGAGTATCCAATTTAATAAGTAACTTTACTCGCGATTTCTTTTTAAGTTTTAAGGTGCAACCATCTGAATTCCAAATCTTTGTATGTTGAAATTTACATTCAAACCAATAGGAAACGGGTCTTTTGGCTTGAAAAAGCAGAGAAAATGGCAAAATGGCGCGGGGTGTGGGATTTGAACCCACGCGGCCTTTCGACCACAGACTTAGCAGGCCTGCCCCATACCAGGCTTGGGGAACCCCGCATGTGTTGGCTAAGCGTTATCTCATACGGTTGCCGCATTTTTATTTTTTGTTATTTACTACAACCTACGTTTAGCAAACAACTCGCATTTAACAATGTTGAAAGGTTTTTTAGCCGTTTACGTGTTAACAATCCTTTTTATCTCCCAACACAAGAAATGAACAGACAGGTGACAACTAGGTGACAGCGCCCTCGCTCAGCGACACGGTGAAACGAACATGCGACACGCTTAGGCAAGGCGCCACGAAGCAAATCTCCGACTACGAGCAGCGGTTCTCAGCCCTAAAAAACCTGTACGGCCAGCTGCTTGAGAACTTGATTAAACAGGGTTCCAGCCCGAAAGAGGCCTGGAAAACTGCGAAGGAATTCTTCGGTTCAGGCACCGTGCGGTTCGCGGGAATCGACGGCACTTTGTACTCGCGACCGATGTTTGACATGGTTATCTTCTTCGGGGGCGCCTACGCATCCACAGGTACTATCACCTTCTCAGAGAACAGCGTCCCCAAAATCGAGTACGACCACAAAACCATCCCACAGAACATGGGCATAAGCAGCGTGATCCCCATCTACGTCAACGAAATCCTTGAAGTAGACCACACTTTTGCCGCGCAGGAGCAACCTAACGAAGTTAACCCATCCAGAGCCGCTACTAACGAAGAAATCGCCAACAACTCGCTCATAGCCAACACCATTATGACTTTGAGTGAATACTACCTCGCGCTGAAACTGGCAACCGACCCCGCCAAAGACACGCGGGTGATTTTGATGGACAGGATCC
>CAZZLA010000115.1:1052-4896 GCA_964655035.1 uncultured Candidatus Bathyarchaeia archaeon
GCGCGAGCTTGCTTTACGAAACAAGGAAAACAAGTTTCTGGCATGCAAAAACAGCTCTCATCGGCTACCAAACCCAAAGCGTTAACCAAGCAATCGACGCCATAGACTTGACGTTGGCGCGGCACCACGTGAGTAACATGCCGCTTGGGTTGCCACCGCCTAGATCAGATTTCCTGCGCACGGCACTATTCTGCCTTCTTGAGTCTAAAGGGCGCTTGACGTTTGCTGAAATAGCTAGTGAACTTAAAATAACGGATGAAAAGAGAACTCGAAGAGTGCAGAACGCTCTTGACAAACTAGTGAGCCGGCAGATTCTCATTGAACAAAACGGCGCTTACTCGCACAGTCCACAATATGCTGAAAGCTGGGTACGCATTAAACGGCTCACGTTGGAACTCGGCGACCAACTCTTCTTCACAAAAACAGTCGGTACCGAAGCGCCCAGTCGTATGAAAATCACCAAAGACGGCAAAGAACACTGGCTGACGACGCTGGATATAGCGTTTCTGACGCTGTTTGCGCTGCAGATGCTGATGGAAGAATGCTGGAAAAAGCACATCCTCCTCGTCGGGATAACAAAGGACACGTCCGCGCATGACTTCAAACGTCAACTTGTCCCAATTATGATACAAGAAGGGTTGCTGAAGACGAAACTGAACACTGAGGCGTTGCGGGAGCTACCGAACACCGATCGCATGATTCTGCAGAGCGCAAGTATATTCAACTCCGACAAGGTGTCGCCGCCGTGGAGCCTAATCGAGTACGACAGCGCATTCCGAACCATGCAACCCACGGGTGTAAAAGGTTACGTTTCAGGCGCTATACGCAACAAAATCAGCTTGGAACGTGCTTTTTTGAAGACTTATGTGCAGCTGAGTCAGGCAAAAAGCGACCCGATGCTGCGCAGTAACGTGTTGTTGATTGATAGGCTGGTTTATCCCAAGTTTGACTGCAAACCCGAATCAACTGTGTCGTTTCTGAACGAGTTGAGCGACGGCACCAAAGAACTCATGGACATTTTACTGTTTAGGGACAAGTCGGTGCCCAATGCCTTGCAGAACCTGACTTTGACGATGCTGATTAATATGGCACCAGTGAATATTCCTGAAGCTTTTGGTCATAATAAGCCGCTTTTCATCGCCGACAAAATCGCCAAATGGAACTACAGCCAGTTCAAATCTGTGGTGGACACTACGGCGGCTTGGATTTTGAACAATCATAAATTACGCAAGTTCATATTCTACATGTGCACTTTCAGGGAGAGAAGAAGCCAAATTGAACAAACAAGAAGAAAGCATGTTTAACAGCCGTTGCTTCACAAACTTCGACGGCAGATTCAAAGCGCGATTGGCAGCCGTAGTGCCGCGTTTCTTCGGCGGCGGAGACGGCTCAAAGGTTACGGGTACAAGCGCAAGGTATCAATGCCGCGTGAAGATTGAGTATCAGAAAGATTTGATGGGACTGCTCGAAGAAGGCATGCTCTTGGCGGTTAAGAACTTCAAGCCCGCAGAGGCTGGTGCCGAGCGTTTCACGTTGATGGAGATTAGCCGTGTGTGGCCCGAACACTTCGGCTTGCATGGTTTGAGCGATCATGGGTATTATCCGATGCAGTTTGAGATTATTGAGCAGTCGGAGGAGGATTGGCAAAGCAACGACACATCAACGATGATGATTCAGATCGACGCAATTCCAATTAACTATGATTTGATTATTCGCGGCGACTGTGGGTTCGAGTTCTTGAAGGGCTTCTCGTATCCCGTGGTGGGCAGCCCGATTTTCATCTTAAGCAGCGAGATGATTAATCGAATGTACAACCAGAAAATCGCCGCTGAGCTGGGCGTAAACACCGCAAGCACTTCGGCGGATGCGCGAGTTGATCCGCGGTTGGGGTTGGTGAAAATGTTTGAGGCAAGTAACGTGCCGATTCCGATTTACGTGAACTTCGAGAAGCTAATTCGGTACCACTTTGGCGTCTTTGCGTTTACAGGCGGCGGAAAAAGCAACCTGATGAGCAACGTGCTCAGACGAATTCTGCTACACACAGCGGACACAAAAACCGTAATTTTCGACATCAGCTGCGAGTACGCATTCTTGTTACTTGATGTTCTGGCTGACCCGAACGTGAACGCGAAGCTCGTGCTGGAGCACCGCATTGACAGTTTAGAGCAATTGTATAATAGCGTGGTTAAGCCTCGAGAATACGAGACGGATGAGCGCACGAAGGTGGGTTTGCGTGCGGCTATGGCTCAGGGGAAGCTGGCGTATTACACGAAACCGAAGCAGAAAATCCCAACATATGCAGTGGTTTTTGACGAGTTGGATGCTCAAAGAAAGGATTCGGTGAACAAGCCTCACTATGTTAATGCCGTGGACATTATTCACGATGCGGTTCGCGAGTTCGTAGAGAAGCACGGCTTAAGCGAGAATCAGAAAGTCTCCGAGGAATTCGTCAGCTACATCGACAGCGTTTCCAGAGAGGCGGTAGAGCGGTTCAAAGTTCACGACAAGAGCGGCTTGTATGCGTGGGCTACTACGAGGAACACCATTGCCGACTTATTCAAGAAAGCCGACACGAAAGAGGCGAAAGACACGTCTGCGCTGACTGTCGAGGGCATACGTGAACTCCTCGAGGATAAGACCACGAACCTCGTAGTAATCTCCATCAGCGACCCCTTCACCATAAAGGAGCTTGCCATCAGCCTCACGCAAGACCTGCTAGTAAGACGAAAACGCAGATTCACGGTGAAACCCTATATTCTTGTAGTATTCGACGAAGCGCAAGAATTCATAAGCAGCCGAGAAGGCGGCATCGACGGCAAAGTCAGCCAACACGTCGAAACGCTCCTGCGTCAAGGTCGCAAATACGGATTAGGCGTCTGCATCGCCACCCAACGCATTGCCTACTTGAATACAAACGCGCTTCAGCAGTTGCACACGTACTTCGTCGGCACCCTACCGCGACCTTACGACAGGGCGTTGGTGAGCGAGACATTCATGATAGACAAAGGCATTCTGGAGAAGACGCTGGAGTTCGCGCCAGGCGAATGGCTTCTGAGCAGCTACATTGCCACGGGCATAGAAAACGTGCCCATATTCATCAAGGCGGACAACGCAGAAAAAGAAATCGAAAAGGATCTTCATCGAGTAAATTGTTGAGATGCAAGCCTTCACATAATAAGAGGCTACCTTTTCCACGCGCTAGTATGCACGCAGCCATCATATTTGCCGTCTATTTGGATCCTAATAGCGGTTCTACGCAGAAAAGATAGAGGGGGGTCTATCCGCAACACAGGCAGCCTGCCTAAAATAAGGGGGCTATAGACTGTTCCGAGCATACTAGTGGCATAGTTGTCTGGTAACGGGGCTTACCAGTTGGCGTGTGCTTTTCGGTAAGGTCCTCTTTTTCTAGTTCGCGCCTTTTTTTTCTCTTCTTCCTTTTCCAAAGCTTCAGCTTGAGTTTCTTCAGCTTCGTCTATTGCCTTTTCATCCTTAATTTCCGTCAAAATTCCACATCCCCACAGCCACCTCACGCGTGCAGAATAAGCTTGTTAATTTCTCTTTTGGATTCTAAAAACTTCTCGTATTGTTTAAAGTTTTTGAATACTCGCATGAAGATTAAGCGCATACTCTTGTCCACGCAGTAAACAATGTGCATACCGTCTTTCTTGGCTCTGAAAATCATGCAACCAGCTACGTGTTCTTCAAACTTGTGCAACTCGTTAAAGTCAGCGTTAGAACAATCAAGAACATCTCTGACAAGCGCATTCGCCTTCTCGCCGTCTTTCAGATCTTTCAAAAAACGCTTCAGGACAACAACGCTAGTTATATGAGGTCTAACCGCCAT
>CAZZLA010000116.1:0-4876 GCA_964655035.1 uncultured Candidatus Bathyarchaeia archaeon
AACACCCTGTATATGAGGTCTAACCGCCATGAAATGGCTATGACAGTTAAGGCAATGATCTTTCTGCTCGACACAAGGATTCCCAGGTTCCACACTAAAGTTGGAGTCAACCCCAGGCATCAGTAAACCCTCAACAATCTTGGATGTAACATTTTCTGGTCATTTCGCCAACTTTCTCTTAACTATTTCCTGAAGGGTTATTTCAAAGGCAGCCACCGGGTTCTCAAGCTTCCACGATTCCAACATCAGCGGATGAACCTCACCCAAAACCCCCACAGCATTACCGCCAACCATAACCGTGCCAACTCTTCCCTCCATAAAGCTCGGATGCACCGCTTCCTTTATCCGCCAATTCACCCCAAAATTCATCAAAAACGCGTCCAATGCGGATTTAATTTCACTAAAACTAGCAGTCGGATGCGTTGCAACGGCTGCAAGCCACTCCTCATCCCTAGTTTTTGTTTCCCTCGTCTCATCCAAAAGCGTAACCTTTCCCAGCTCAAAGACTTTCTGGGGAAACTCCACCGACTGATTATTACCGAGAAACTCCATCAAGCCTGGCAGAAGCCAGTTCCGCAAACACGACAGCGTAACCACTTTCGGGTTAGCCACCTCCACAATCCGCGTTTTTTCACGGTTCATCTTATCAAAAAGGCTCTCTGGGTTCGTCAAAGTGTGAGTCAAAACTTCCTGAAAGCCCAACCCAACCATTAACTCGCGTGCAACATCAATCAACCGCTGCTCAGGCTTCACGCCTCCAGTTGTCGGCAACTCACGCCAAAACGGCTCAATATTATTGTAACCATAGGCAATGGCAATGTCCTCCACCAAATCCACCTGATGCATCACGTCAACACGGTAACAAGGAACCTGCACCACCAAGCTTTCTTCGCTAAGGTTCTCCACCCCTAAACCAGCAGTCAAAAGCAAGCCTGCCATCTGCTCCGCTGACAGCTGAAGCCCCAAAACACTGTTCGCATAACTCACGCCTAGGTCCATGCGCTTGTTGCTGAAGTCAGGAGTCACCACCGTTCTAGAAACGTACAATGGGTCATCAGGATACCGCACTGTTGCAGCATAAGCGCTGCCACCCCTGTCAATCAACGCCAACGTCACCAAGTTCAGCGTGTTCAGCACCGTCTGATGCATGGTACCTGTGACTTCCACAAGCAAATTCCCAGTTTCCTCCGTGACCCTGCCCAGATCGTTTGAGTTTATAACTGGCGGAAACGATAGCACCTTACGTTCAGAGTCCAACAAAATCGGATAAGCACCATGTTTTTTGACAATGTAACCGTGTTCAATGCCTTTTGGGTGACGTTCCAGAATTTCCGCCAAGTTCATCTTCTCCTCGAAACCAAGCGGCACAAAACTGACTTCAGATGGCTTCGTAACCGCATAGTTCAACGGTGGAGAAATCGAATCAAAATCGTAAATTCCAATGGACGTTTTCTGCCTGTTCCGCCCATAAGTCTGATCAAGCTTATCCTGCAAGTGCATAAGCTCGCGAATAATCGTGTCCGTGAGCCTAACGTTCTTGACGACAGAACAACAAATAAACGGACGAATCGTAGCAAGCTCTGCGGCAACATTGACGTCTAAAATAGGCTTTCCCACCTCATAACATCTGGTTCCTTTCTCAAGACCCAGGAAGCCACGCAAAACTCGAGCTAAACCCTCAACACCCCACAAATCAGGACGATTCGTATCCTTGATTTCAATGCTTGCAACATCATCCTGCCCATTGTAAAGCTTCACTTCACTCTTGACAAACGCCAAAAGCCAATCCAACTTCTCCAAATCGCCACCCCAGCTCCAGCCAAGCAACCGCCCCAACTCACCACAATCAACATCAATCGTAGGCATTCTACAGCACCTCCTTCCTTCTCAGCCAATCAAGGCTTTGACTGAAAATGTCACGAATATCGTTGATGCCTGCACGCATCATAAACAAACGATCCACACCCAAACCCCACGCAATAACAGGCACTTCAATGCCTAACGGCAAAGTGACTTCAGGCCTGAAAATTCCTGAACCGCCAAACTCAACCCAGCCGTAGCCTTCCTTGTAGGCGCTTAATTCGACGCTTGGCTCGGTGAACGGGAAGTAGTCTGGTTTGAAGCGTACTTTGTCTGCACCTGCGATTTCGAGGGCGAACTTCGCTAGTACACCTAAAAGGTCTCTGAGTGTGAGGTTTTTATCGACGACTATGCCTTCGACCTGGTTGAATTCGTTGAGGTGGGTTTTGTCGTTGACTTCTGGTCGGTAGCAGCGTGCGATGGAGAAGTGTCGGCTGGGAATTTCCAAGTCCTTGCTTAGCAGGGTTCTTGCGCTGAGGCATGTTCCGTGTCCTCTGAGAATCAAGCGACGTGCTTCTTGTGTGGAGTACTTGTATTGCCAGCCTGTTGAGCCTGTGCGCCATCCGTTTTCGTGTGTGGCTTTAACGTTTGCTATCGCGGTTTCGTACGCGGTTAAGTCGCCGTATTCGGGGTTTTTGACGAAGTAAATTCCGTCGGTTTCGCGTGCTGGGTGATCTTGTGGTGTGTACAACGCGTCGAAGTTGAAGAATGAGGTTTCGACGCTTGTGCCTGTCATTTCTTTGAAGCCTAAGGTGACAAGTTTTGCGCGTACTTCTTCGAGGAAGCTTAAGTAGGGATGTTTTTTTCCAGGCCAGGTTTTAGCCACTGGTGCTTTGATGTTGTATTTTTGGAGTTTGCTGGTTCGCCATTTGCCGGTATTGATGAGCTCGGGTGTGAGCTGCGTCACTTCCTCAGTTGTTGCCTTGCTTTCCGTGGCGGCTTGTTTGCCTTCGGCTGTGATTTCTATTATGCGGTGGGTTTTGTCTTCTGTTGTTAACAGTTTACGTTTCTTCAGGGTTTGTACGGCTTCTTGCAGTTCGGCGCTTAGCACGTTTAGGGGAGCTTGGTTTTTGCCATGCAAATAGCGAAGTAGCTTTTCGTCGTTTCCTTCTGGAACCGCAACTTCATGTAACAGTGGGTCGGCGATTTGCAGCGTTTTTGCTTTTGAGTTGTAGGCTGCCCAGTTTTTCCGTAGAATCCATCCTAAGGCGATTTGTTTAAATTTCGGGTCTAAGCCTGCTTCTGCAGCGGCTTTGTCAAGTTCAGCTTCTCCGCCGTTTGCGGCTAAGGCTTTTATGAGTCGTCTTTCGGGCAAGCCGTTTTCTGCATGTGTTTCGCCTTCAGTGCCAAGTTTGACTATGACTTGTGGCTCTGCGTGTATTTTTACGAGGTTTTTTTCTTGCAGGGTTAACGCTGTGCGCATGACTGCAGCGTCGGATAATTCGGCTTCGCGGATTAACTGTTCCACTGAAGCTTTTCCGCCTAACTTCTCTAGCATGGAAAGAACTTTCAGTTCTTGCGCCCTAAGATTCACCATGATGCTGTGCCTTCGTTAAAGTGATACGCTATTTTTGCTAATGTAGTTCTAACATCGCAAATAAAAGCATGTCCTTGACGGGTAAAAAAAGCAGCTTGTAGGACCGGCGCTTGGGGAAGTTTATACCCCCTGTATATATAGGTTAGATTGAAGAGTGAACTTTCTGGCGTGCATTGACGAATGCGGTTTGCCTATGTTACTTTTTCCGTAAAAAAACTCTTTTCAAAGATCCTTGTTTTTGGCCTCGTTTGTTTGGCAACTATACTCCCCATTATAGCTGTAAACACTTTTTTGGGTGCAGGTTTGAACCTTAAATCACCCTAAGGCAACGCTATTAAGTATGCTTTCCCGTCCCTGCCTTTCTTCAGTTTGCTGGCTGCATCATTGGTAGCCAAATGCCTTTCACTGTTTCATTCAGCCAAATCAAAAAATAAACGGCAAAGAACGCTCTTGTTTTCTGTCGTTTTTGTTGGAATGTTTTTGCTGGGGGCGACAATATTTGTTAACTTGTGTTATGCGCATTTGCTTTCTACCGCAGATTATTTGCTGTTCAAGTTGGAGCCGAATGTAGTTTTGGGTTATTCGCTTTTTAATCCCACACCAACTGTCGAACATAGCCTCTTGATGAGCATTCAATATTTGGGTGTCGCGGTTGTGCTGTCTGGGCTTTTATGGGCAAGCAGACACGCACTTGTTAGGTTATTCAAGCGGCTTCGTTATCCGATTGCCACGAAAGAGGGTTATGAGGGATAAATTTAGAATGGCTGAGACTTAAGTTCGCGCTAAGCTTATCAAGGATAGAGTGTATTGATTCTTGATCTGAAATGAAAGCGTGTATGACATTGTCCTGCAAAGTGGGTGCTTACAACCGAGTTTTGGATGAGCTTCAAAAACTCATCGCCCGAATACAAAAGGAAGTCCCACATATTCAAGGAACAGTCACGACAATCGTAGCTTCACTTTACTGACAGTCGCATAACTTTTTTTCACCTTTTCCAAGCAAACGCTCAAGCGAACACATGCCGAGTTGCAGGACTGTAAAACACAAGCTCAAACCGTAACCGATAACACACCAGTTTTAAGATTCACAGTATTGACATTTAGTCTATTAGAGATTGAAGCTTTTTACTAAAAATAAGGGATTAATAGATATCTTTGTTTCGTGAAGTGACCAGCAAACCAGCACCAGTCACGATTACTGATGATATTCCCGAAAGGGCGGCGACCGTTTCGATTGGGAAGGGCGTTGGCACTTTCACACTAAAAGCGCGCGCTGCTTAGCCTTCGTTTTTAACACTGTGAGCTTTCTTAAGCCTTTAACGTGTTTTGACGCTGTGAAGTTCCAATATTAACCGTTGACAACACTTAAGTGGCAGGCTCTTAAACGGCTAAAAGCCAACCATTTCGTTAACTTTTTCACCGTTACGCACTCAAGATCCAAATCATCCTAAGCGTCTTCGGGGCCAGAGTCGTCATCGC
>CAZZLA010000117.1:0-4797 GCA_964655035.1 uncultured Candidatus Bathyarchaeia archaeon
CCTTAAACATCTTGCGTAATGTTTCCTCTGAAAAACTCGAAGGACCAACAGTGCACAAAATCTTGGTTTTTTTAGGCAAATCAACGCGCCTCATTCATTTAATAAGCGGAGTTCAGTTTAAGTGTAGCGCCAAACCATTCTGCGTGCGGCGGTGTTTGTCGCATCAATTTTTTCATTGAGTTAACTGCTTTATGCTTTTGTGATTGAGGCGCAACAGCCACAAACACACTTAAGCCTTAGCCACCAAAGTTTATCTGACGTTTTAAGGAGAGACTTGATCTGGCATCTAACGAAAAAGTTGTTAGGGACCCTACCTGTGGCGTTCCAGTGGATCCTGAGAAAACGCAGTTTAAGGTGGAAAGGTGGGGTAAAAGAAGCGTAAAAGCCTTAAGTTTCATGGGTGCCTTCCTATTCTTGGATGATGAGCTTTAGAGTCAAGAGCCATTCGCGGTGATAATGACTCGACGGGCGAACTGACAAAAAACTGAATCGTTGCTTGTGAAGACCGCAGGCTCCGCCGCGTTTTTTAAAGATGAGTTTCTATTGAGAAAAGTTTAAAAGCGCCCTTCTCATTCTCATCTGCCTTCAATGGCATGTATTGCCCGTAAAAATTAACTGGAGGCGAACTGAAACTGTTATCAAGAGATTGTGATGGTTGCTCTCAAATGAAAGTGTGCAGCAGACGCTATTTCGCGGTTGAAAAAGGCGAAAAAGTCTACTGCCCTGACGGAACAGTCCATCTAGTGGATGGACTCTAAATCAACATCCAAATTTTATAATATTCAACAAACCGAACGCGTCTTGCCTCTTTTGACTTGTTCCTTCAAAGCCTGGCGTTTTCAGCGCCCAGGATGCCTATGTCTTTTTACGCTCTTTGAGGTTCATCATTAGCGGAATTGTGGCAAGCATTAAACCAGCTGAAATAATGAATACAAGTCCAACCACGCCAATGAACGATCCGAACGCGAAGAACGAAGCAGCCAACGTGGGACCAACGGTCTGCGCGAGCGCGGCGAAGGATTGGGCTAAGCGCGCGCGTTGCCTGCTTTCGGCGGATGAAATTTTATTAACCCTGCTATGTGGTATATTTTGTGAGGTTTACTGTTGGATTATGCTGTAATCGCTGACGCGTACGAGAAGATCGAAGCCACCACGAAACGGCTTGAGATGACCGATCTGCTGGTTGACCTGCTGAAAAATACGCCGAAAAATGTTATCGCCAAAGTCGTTTATTTGACTCAGGGCAAGATATACCCTGATTTCGTGGGTTTGGACATTGGCGTGGCGGAGAAGCTCGCCATAAAAGCTTTGGCTCGGGCGTCTGGCCGAAGACAGAGTGAAATTGAGGCTGACTTGCAAAAAAGCGGTGACATCGGCAAGGCAGCTCAGAAAGTTTTGGCTAAGAAGCAGCAGTCTACTTTTTTCCAGAAGACCCTTACGGCTGAAAGGGTTTACGAGACGCTGGACAAGATGGCGAAAACCTCGGGTTCTGGCGCTGTGAGTTCAAAAATGGCGCTTTTGGCTGGGCTTTTGTCCGACGCTTCTCCGAACGAAGCGAAGTATATTCTGCGCACGGTTACGGGCAACCTGCGACTGGGGATAGCGGACATGACCGTGTTAGACGCTTTGGCGATAGCTTACGGTGGAGGCAAGGAAGCCCGCGAGTTGATAGAGCGCGCCTACAACATTTCTTCGGATTTGGGCAGAGTAGCGAGCGTTGTGGCTGAGAAAGGTTTAGCAGGCATCAAAAAGTTTCAGGTGGTGGTTTTTGAGCCGATAAGGCCAATGTTGGCGGAGAGGCTTACGTCTCCTGAAGAAATCTTGGAGAAGCTGGGCGGCACGTGCGTGGCTGAATACAAGTATGACGGCGAACGTGTGCAAGCGCATAAGAACGGCAAAGAGGTTGTGCTGTACTCGAGGCGGTTGGAGAACATTTCCAGCCAGTACCCGGACGCGGTTGACCTTGTTGAGGACCAGGTGAAGGCGGAGGAGGCTATTCTGGAAGCTGAATGCGTGGCTGTTGACGTTGAGACGGGTGAGCTACTTCCTTTTCAAGAGCTTATGCACCGCAGGCGCAAGTATGGCGTTGAGGAAGCCATGGCGCAGTATCCGGTTTCGCTTTTCATGTTTGACGCGCTGTACGTGGACGGCAAGGATTTGACGCTTGAGGCTTATCCGTTGCGGCGGCAGATGCTGGAGAAAGCCATAAAGGAAAGTGACTGTGCGAAGGCTGCTAAGCAGATACGAACTGGCAGTGTGAAGGAGTTGGAGGCGTTTTTTGAGGAAGCCATAGAGGATGGCTGTGAAGGTTTGATGTGCAAGTCTGTTGCGAAAAATTCGGTTTATCAGGCAGGCGCTAGGGGTTGGCTTTGGATAAAGTACAAGCGTGACTACAAGAGTGAGATGACGGACACTGTGGACCTTGTGGTGTTGGGCGCTTTTCATGGAAGGGGGAAGCGTGCGGGAACGTATGGCGCGTTGCTTATGGCAGCGTACAACAAGGAGGCGGACACGTTTGAGACGGTTACGAAGTTGGGCACAGGCTTCACGGATGAAGATTTGAAGAAGCTGCCTGAGCTGTTGAGGGCGCATGTGGTTCCGCGGAAGCATTCGCGGGTGCAGTCGACGTTGGAGGCTGATGTGTGGTTTGAGCCTAAGGTGGTTTTGGAGGTTTTGGGTGCCGAGATAACGTTAAGCCCCATCCACGTTTGCGCCATGAACTCTATCCGAAAGGGGAGCGGGTTGGCTATTCGTTTTCCGCGTTTTACAGGCAATTACCGGACTGACAAGGCGGCTGAGGACGCGACAACTTCCACGGAGATAGTGAAGATGTATCGTAACCAGCTTAAGCAGATCAGCACGTCTTAGCGCGTGTGTGGCTGAGGGGCAAAGAATTGATAAAGCCTAACCGCCTAAGATAGTGCCCGTGTGAAGTTTATGTCGCAGGATTCCGAAAGGCTGAAGGCACTTGTTAATTTCAAGAAGAAGCTTGAGAAGCAAATTGAAGAGTTGAGTTCTGAACTTGAAGAGTCTCAGGGCTTGCTTGAGGCGGTAAATTCCGTTCTGCTTGAGAAAGGCTTCAAGCGGGGAGATTTGAAAGAGGTGAAGCCGCCTGAAGAGGAAGAGCCGCCTACAGTGCACGTTAAGGTTGAAGTAGAAGCGCCCCCCGCTCCGAAGGCTACTGAGCCTGAGAGTGTCATTCCGTTGAAAACGATGACTGATGTGCCGTTGGCGATAATTTATGTTGACAAGGAGGCGTTGCATGTTCTGCCGGATGAGACCAAGAAGTTTAATGTTAACACGCCGCCGTTTCAGCCGTTTCTGGTGGAGAGGGTGCTGGCGAAGATGCAGGAGAAAGACAGCGAACTGGTGAGGATGGGTCAGTTGTCGGCTGACAAGATGTTTGCTTTCAACATCATGCGTGAGGGCGACTTGATTCGTGAAATTGTAATTAGAAACGTTGATGATGACCGCTTGAAAGAACTCAAGTCCAGCATTCGGTGGACGCTTGAGAAGATGTATGAGAAAACGAAAAGCTGAAGCTTAACCCTTTAGATATGTTTTTTCAGCGTGTCTTCGATTCTGTTTTTGGCGCAGAGACCCACGAGTCTGTCAACTTCGCAGCCGTCTTTGAACACGATCATGGTTGGTATGCTAAAGACTTGGAAGCATTCCGCTGTCTTGGGGTTTTCGTCCACGTCAAGTTTGCCGACGAGGACTTTTCCGCTGTAGTCTCGGGCTAACTCTACGATTGTGGGTGCTAACGCGCGGCATGGACCGCACCAACCAGCCCAGAAGTCTATCAGGGCGACTTTGTTGTTTTTGACGGTTTCGTCGAAGTTTGCGTCAGTTAAATGTAATGGTTCATTACCCATTTTGCTTTTTCTCCTTATAATGATCATTAATCTTGCGCTTGCTATGATATAAACCGTTCGCGGGCATGCCTCAAGGCAATGCGTTCACTTGCAAGCCTTAAACGACTTCAGCAACGCCTTGAACACCGTATAAGCTCGTTCAGGGTCAGAAATGTCCGCAGCAGCCCTCTCAAACGGGCAAACGCCACTTCGGTTCAAATCCAGAATGTTATCCACCAACTCCTTCCATTCACACGGAATTCCGTTCTCCTCGAACACTGCTTTGGCTTTTCTGCTCAAAACCCCAGCGTACACATCGCTTATACCCGCATAAACACACAGAAGAGCCACCGCTTTCCCCGCCACTATATCCGCAACCGCAGCACCTTCAAGCCCAGCGCCCAACTGCTCAATAGCACCTAAAAAACCCGAAATTCGGTGAGAACCCGTCTCAAAAACCACTTCATCGTTCTTCACTACTACAAGAGTCAAATCTTCCCCGTAGAGCCTGCTTTTTGCAGTGTCCAAGTCGTGCATAACTGTTCGGGTAAACTAAACTGCAACACTTCCAAAAATACTATTTCATTTTACACTGGCGAAGTTTTATCCGAACATGAAACATAAAAGAAACTGCTCAGTATATTTCCGTCTATTAGGAGCCTGTTAGTGGTTCTATGCAGAAAAGGCAGAGGAGGGCTATCCTCAAGCGTCTGCAGAATTTTATGCAGTTCAGTATATATAAGGAAGTATAGACTGTTCCGAGCGCTATAGCACAGGGGCTGTTTTGGTTTTCTGTCAAACGTTGCGACGAATTGTTTATTCCTGGGCTTTGGTGTTTTTCGGCGTTATGGCTTTTCCAAGCAGAAAGCCAGCTATCAGAACAATTAGGGTGCCGAAGACTCCTGCCAGCAAAGTGGAAACGTACGGATTTCCGATTGCCGCG
>CAZZLA010000118.1:0-4791 GCA_964655035.1 uncultured Candidatus Bathyarchaeia archaeon
GGTAGGGAGACAAAAATTGGGGAAATTTCAAAGTCGCCGAGAGATTTTGACTTAGTTGTGGTCGGTACGCCAGTTTGGAATAGTAGACCTTCTTCAGCAATCAGAACATATTTGAAGAGAAATGATTTTTCGGAAGAGAAGGTGGCGATTTTTTGTACGAACGAGGGGATGGGAAAGCAGAAGGCTCTTGGAAGGACTAAGTCCCTAATATCTAACGGAAATATTGTTGGGGAACTTGTGGTGCCAAGGGCTCTTGAGAACAGAGAAGAGACTGGAAGCAAGATTTCGGCTTGGTGCAGTACCCTCAGGTCTCTTTAGTCTGCGGCATTAGCGCGCGCTCATATGCGTTATCGAGTTTTGCGTGGCTCATCCCAATAGGGAGATTTACACTTAGGGCAGACTTTAGGCTTTGAAGGTATTCTAGGCATCCAAACGTGACAACGCTGAAACGCCTTGAAGGATACAAGTTTAAAGCCGAATTTGACGCTAAAGGCATTCCCGATCTCATTGTTGACGAGTTAAAACCCATGGGCGAAAGTTCCACTCCTAATCCAACACGGCTTTTATCCGTTGCCGTTGGTCACTGCCTCAGCTCAAGCCTCCTGTACTGCTTGGCCAAAGCAAGAATCCCTGTCGCGAACCTCGAAACCACAATTAAAACAACGTTAGGAAGAAATGAACAGGGCTATCTGCGAATAAAAAAATCTGGACGTTCAGATGCACTTGAATGTCGATGAAAAAAACAAGCCACGCGTTTCCAGATGCTTAGCTATCTTCGAAAACTACTGCCCCGTCACTCAGAGCGTGAGAAACGGCATAGCCGCAACCGTGAACGTAAAATAAACGAGAGCGCCATCAACAGAAAGTCATAGGTAAGTTTTTGTGAAAAACCAGAAAGCTCAAGCTACTTATTTCTTACTTCAGCATGTGGCCTTCACGGTCAATCTCGCCTTCGCGGATTCTCGTGGTAGAAATCGGTTTACAGTTTTCCGCAGGCACCATTCTGATCGCAATTATTGTGAGCTGTGGCAGTTGCGTTTCGCTTCTTCTCTGGTTGATTTTTGTGGCGGTTTTTTCAGTTTCTTCACTTACGACCAAGGCTTCTATGCACTTGTCGGTTATTGTAGCGCCGTAAGGGTCGTTTAAAGGAACAATCTCCGCCCTCTCACTCAAGGTCAACGCTTCCAAGAAAGCCTGTAACTCTTTCAGCCTGTCCTCGAAAGACGCAGTAACGTGCGGCTTGCCCATTTTCTTGACAAACTCGTCAGAGCACAAACCGATCAAAACGTGTTCACCAATCTCAAATGCTTTCATAAGCAAAACCTTATGTCCCCTATGGAATTCATCGAAGGTTCCGCCGACCGCCACTTTTCTAAACTTTTTCATGGCTTACAAGCCTGGCTCCTTGAAAGTCAATCTTGGTCGCAAGGATTTTCTCGTTGGGTAAAACCTGCTTAAAAGCTTCTGCTATTTCCCCCGCGTTTTCCTCAAGTACAAGCACATGAACCGCTTCGCCCACCATATTCTGCGCCACGCCCACAGCACCAGCTTTTTCAGCCAACTTCACCAACCGCCTAACGCGTGCAGTCATGAATCCTGCTTTCTCCGCGAAATCTAGACAGCACGCCATGAAGTTCTCCACGGAAGGCTCAGCTAAAATAGCCTCCAACGTCTTTCGCCCATAACGGTTAACCTCACGTCGCTTCTCAGCCGAGCCCAACACCTGCTTTGTGGGCGTGGACCCGAAAACACCCGCCACAATCACGTACTCATCGCTTAGCGGTATACGATCTATCACGCTTATTCCTGGCGCACCTGGCTCTACCGTGATTGCGCAGCCGCTCAGCATTAGTGGACCAACTGTGCCCAAACCCGTTTTACACTGCACTTCAGCAACATGCGCCATTCTGCCAATCTGGTTATATGTTAATGGCAAGTCTAAGGCCTTTGAGAGTGCTAAGCCAGCGGTTAAGGCTCCTGCAGCGCTGGAACCGAATCCAGCGCCAACTGGAACGTCAATTTTATGATTAACCACAACATTGAAGAGCTTGTCAGCCTTGTTCAGTAACATTTGAGCAACTGTTCTTGTGGTTTCTGCCTCCGGCGCAGTGTTTCCATTGATGAAAACGCGTATGCCGCTCTTTTTTGCTTCCGAAACAGAGACTTCCGTCAAAACTCCTTTCTGGATTCCAAAACCGCCACCTCTAGAGCCAACCTTTTCCAAGTCGGCGAAGGGCTTTCCGTCGTCTGTTCTGTCGCAGATTTCAAAAAAACTTGAAATTCCCGCAGGGCTGAAGGCTTTTGCCTGTTTCAATTTTTGCTCACTCTTCTTTGGAACGCTTAAGTGATGGAAAAGCTCCATAGCACGCGTTTATTATTGGCGGACCTAGGATAAGTATGAACGGTATTTCCGTGGCGATTGTCCACACAAATATTAGTGGAATGAAGGCTAATGGCAAGGGTGTTGTAAAGTAGCTGTTTTGAGAGTAAAAGAGATTACTGTAAGCCCACACAGCAACTGAGACTATTATTGCACCTATGCCTTGTCCAATTACGGTTCCAACACTGAAGTTTCTCCATTCTTTTTTGAAAGCGAATACTGCTATAACCGCAAGTATGCTAGCCGTTGCAATTACTGCAAAGAGGGCAATGGCGTCTGAAGTGGATAAACCAGTGAAAAGCAATGATTCTGTCGGCAACAGAAAAGTGGGTAGCAACAGGCCACTAATTAGCAGGCTGCCGCCTAGTATTGCGCTTAGAACTATTTTTTTGCGGTTAATTCTTGTGTGGGAAAAGTATCCGAGAAGAAAGAACATGGCGAAGTTGCTTGTAACGCCTGCGACCAAGCTTAGCAACGGATCTCCATGGTAAATAACGTCTCGTATGAATATACCTATTGCCGCGCCGATTCCACCCGCCCAAGGTCCAAACAAAACAGCAAATACGGCTGGTACAACCACGGCGGGATAAAATGCCACACCCCCCACGCTTAGACCAAAACTGGTTAACAGGCCTATCACTGCGTACAAAGCCGCACAGATGCCTGAAACTGCAATTTCTGATGACCGCATTTTGTATTTGCTCCAATATTGATTTGTGCTAAGGCTCTCCTCAAGGTAGTTTTTGTAAATAAAACTTCCCTATAGACTGTTTAAACACGTTTAAACTTTCCATGCTTTTTACTGAACCATACGAATTTCGGCTACTTGTGTTTTTTATAGATTTTTCCGCCGTCATTGTATTCTCCTGTGGTGTATTCGAACCCTGCTTCTGTTAATGCTGCTGCCTCTCCTACGTCATGGGCTATTCGCACAGTGAAACCATCATTAGATTTGCCAAAAAGTTTAAGCTTCTAAGTCTATGTATATCAACGTGTTTTGAATGTTCTTATGCCCTAGCAGTCTTTGCACGTGCAGAATGTCTTTTGTCCTGTGGTATTCCATTGTTGCGAACCAATGCCTAAACGTAGTGAAGGTTATCTTTTGTAGTCGTGGATTTGAGAGTTTGCGAACCATCGTTCTCCGTTTGTAAAGAAATGCATTCCTCAGTTGTTCATCATCAAATAGCCTTCCGCTTTGCTTCATTAATGGTTCAAGTCTGTTTATCAGCTCTTGAGACACGGTTAAAACTCTTGGTCTATGTCCTTTTACTGGATGATTCAGCGTTATGGTTCTTGCTTCCTTGTTTATGTCGGTACTCTCTATAGCTGCTAGTTCGCCTGGGTCGGCTCCGACCTCTTTCAAGCCTTGAAGGAAAAGGCTTAATGTTTTTCCGCATCCGCCTATTAGCATGTTTAACTCTGCTTCGCGCGCGCTACTAAAATTAAGGCTTTTTCAACTTTACAAGAATACAATAGAAATGGGATATTTCAAAAAAATAAAAACCACTCGCTAATGTCATCAATTCTAAATTTAAGCTTAGAAACAGACACATGGCCAATCAAACAAATAAAGATATAACGCAAGAAAAGAGGAAAAAGGTTACGAGTGATGTTGAAAATATCCCTAATTCGAGATGAGCTACCTCACCTCGGTCACTTTGATTTTAATTTAAAAAAGGGAAGGTTGCGCGGGTGACATCTCCACTGAGCGAAGGATTGTTTAAACACGTTTAAACTTCCAATGTTTCCCACTAATGACTCTTCGCTATTTGCGGTTTTTATGGGGAAATTCACGGGGAAAATAAATTGCTCAAATGTTTAATTCATTAACATTGAATCAGTTTACGTGTGCGTTAGGTCTGGCGCCGCAGGAATTTTTCAAATACTTATGTTAATTTCGTTTTTTTAATTTAAGCTGGTGCTCATTATCTTCAATTCATAAGAGTTAAGTTGATGAGAATTATCACTTGAAAACACAAAAGAGGAAAAAGATATGCCAGAATATTTAATATTGCTCAAAGTGAACCCAGCTAAATTAGCAGAGACCTTAGAAGCTCTAAGAAAAATGGAGCAAAAACCCGTTGCCGGAGTAGACTTGCAGTACACCATAAACATTTTCGGTTCTTGGGACGCAGGACTTTGGATAAACGCTGAAGAAAACGCTCAGACTTTACAGTTTGTGCAGAAAAAGCTGAAAGACCTCAACGGTGTCACCGACGTATACCCCATTCCCACGTTTCCACATGGCAACTCGGGCAGCACCTAAAGCATCAACGAAGTCGAAGCGTAGAATTGAAGACCCAACGCAACAGAAAGGCACCAGCTGAGCAAAAGCCCATTTGGGTGGGCTTTGTCTTTTTTTATTTCTGCTTCTTGAAGTTGACATTACGAATGCTTGTGTAGTTATGTTT